>CAZJMO010000060.1:0-11974 GCA_964547085.1 uncultured Fibrobacteraceae bacterium
CCAGCAGCATGAACATGGGCACGAAGACCGGCGCCATGAAGGCCCACTTGGCCGACGCGCTGCCCATGGTCAGGTTCAGCGCCGCGGACAGGACGATGAACGCCATCATGAGCGGCACGGGCCCCAGCCCGGAGGCCTCCAGCGATCCGGCGCCGTTGATGGCCAGGATCATGCCGAGGTTGGATTGCTTGAAGTAGGCCACGAACTGGGCGGCGAAGAACACCAGGACCAGGAACAGGCCCATCGTCTTCATGGAATCCTTCATGCCGTCGACCACGTCGGTGTCGTTGCGGAACGTGCCCGCCGCCAGGCCGTAGGCAACGCCGGTCAGCACCCCGCCCAAAAAGATGAAGGTCACTATCCCGTGCATGAACGGGGAGTGCAGGACGCTGCCCGTGCCGATCTCCCGGAGGAAGCCGTCCGCGGGAACCAGGCCCCACACCACGACCGCGGCCAGCAGCACGGCGATCGCGGCCGCCCACGCCAGCCCCTTCTTCTCCGCGGCGGCCAGCGGCTGCAGGTCGTCGGACGCATCCGTCGCCTCGCCCGCGTAGGAGCCGAGCCGGGGCGCGACGATCTTCTCGGTGACCCACGTGCCCAGCACGGCGATGATGAATGTCGACACGACCATGAAGTAATAATTGCAGGCGGGCGTGACCGAGTACGCGGGGTCGATGATGCGGGCGGCCTCCTGCGTGATGCCCGCCAGCAGGGGATCGATCGTGCCCAGCAGCAGGTTGGCGCTGAAGCCGCCCGACACCCCGGCGAAGGCCGCGGCCAGCCCGGCGATCGGATGGCGGCCGGCCGACAGGAAGATGATCGCGCCCAGCGGCACCAGCAGGACGTAGCCCACGTCGCTGGCCATGTTGGACATCACGCCCGCCAGCACGATCACGAACGTCAGCAGGCGTCGCGGCGCCGAATCCACGAGCAGCCTGAGGACCGTCGCGATCAGACCGCTCTTCTCGGCCACCCCGATCCCCAGCAGGGCGACCAGCACCGTGCCGAGCGGCGCGAAGCCCGTGAAGTTGTCGACCGTCTCGTCCAGGATCCAGTGCAGCCCCGCGCGCGACAGCAGGCTGATCGGCTCGACGACCTGGCCGTCCTTGGGGTGGATCGCCGTCACGCCCAGTTCGCTCAGCAGCCAGGACAGGACCACGACGGTCCCGGCCAGGATCGCGAAGAGCGTGGCCGGGTGCGGCAGCGCGTTGCCCGTTTTCTCGACGGCGCCCAGGAACCGGGACAGGAGGGTCTTGCGCGGACGGGTCGCGCGGGCGGGTGTCATGGGTCAAGGTCCTTCCTGAGAGACACACAGGATATAGACCAAGGATATACTCGGCGAGGGGATGATCCGCATGGGCTCGACGCACCGCGGGCACAGCAGCGGCAGGCACTCGTAGATCCGCGCCAGCAAGAGCGTCCAGCAGCGGGCGGCGGCGATGTCGCTAGTGTCCAGCTCGGCGGCGGGATGGAACTCGGCGCCGGTCTCGCCGCCATCCGAGAACACCCCATCGGTCACCAGCACATGGAAGTGCACCCGGCTGTTGAGGTCGCTGCCGAAGCGGTGCACGAAGGCCAGCCTATATTCCCTGGATTTTCGACACGCTGTCCGCGGATGGGGTTTTGAGGAGACACAGGAAGGCACGAAACAGCAGGTCTCTGAAACCCCACATTCAAACCCTTGGGCGCGCCTCGCCGTCTAATCGGCAATCCATTCTGCCGGATGGTAGGGACATTCGCGGCGGCAGACTGGTATCACAGATGGAAAATCGACGGCCCGAACGAAGCCCCAAAGGAGCAATCCATTGCGTGACAACAAGTCGCCGGCCAGCCGATCGGCCCTGCTGGTCCTGCCGATCCTGTTGACCCTCACCGTTCATGCCGGAGCCGAGGTCGCGGGCGACCGATGGGGCGAAGAAGACCTGAAGGCGTTGATGCATGAAACCAACGTTCCCGCCCTGGGAATCGGAATCATCGAAGACGGCGTATTGCGTCAGGTGAAGGTTTACGGCGAGCTCAGCGAAGGCATTCCGGCTCCCTACGATGCGATCTTCAGCATGGCCTCCCTGACAAAACCCATCGCCGCCCTGCTGACATTACGACTGGTCAGCAACGGTGACTGGGATCTGGACGAGCCCCTTCATCATTACTGGGTCGACCCGGATATCGAAGACGATCCCCGGCACAGAAAACTCACGACTCGAATCGTATTGACCCACCAGACGGGATTCGACAACTGGCGGTGGATGAACGAGTCGAAGACCTTGACGTTCAATTTCGATCCGGGAACGCAGGTCAAGTATTCCGGCGAGGGGTTCGAATATCTCAGACGCGCCATCGAACAGAAGTTCGACAAGCCCTTCGAGGCGATGGTCGATTCTCTCATCTTCGAGCCGTACGGGATGAAGGACAGCAGCCTGCTGTGGAACGAAAGCGTACACGGCGAGAGGCATGCAGAGAGACACGATAAAGAAGGCAGGATTTACAAGCTCGCGAAACGAACAACAGAGGCTATTGCTTCAGCAGGTTTGTTCACAACCGTCGAGGACTATTGCCTGTTCGGGGTCAATGTATTGAATGGAACAGGTCTAACGGAAGAGATCTATCACGACATGATCAGGCCGCAGGCAGCCGTGAGGGAAAACGTGGCCTACGGATTGTGCTGGTACATCAAGCAGGATTACTGTGACGGCGAATATGCATTGACGCATACGGGCGGAGATGCGGGCATTTGCACGAAAGTCGTCCTTCTGCCGGAATCCGATCGCGGGGTCGTTCTCTTTGCGAACGGAGATAACGGTTTCGCTCTCATTCAGAAGGTCGAGTCCGAATTCTTTGCGTTCGACGACGAGCTTTCCGTGGTGAAGTTCTCGGTGCGGGAGACGGTCTCATCCGATCGTGAGTCGCGGAATCGAGATCGAAGAGGACGGGGGCCTGGTGGCGGTCGTGTGTTGCCAGGTCCTCTGCTCATACCTCCAGACCTGCAACACTTCCAGGCGGCTCACAGAATAGCCCTCTCGAGATGCTGGAAATGGTAGGCAAGTCCACCAGAGGCAGGCACTCGTAGATCCGCGCCAGTAGCAGCGCCCAGCAGCGGGCAGCGAGGTCGTCGAGGTGGCCGTGGCGATGCAGCCAGCGCAGGCCGCAGCGACGGATCTTGACCTGGACGGAGCGGGCTGGAACTCAACCCACCGCTGCCATCATCCGGAACAAGGCAGGCAAGTCCGCTATTTCTTCGCAGCAGTGACCGACATTTCTACCAGAAGCGTGTCTCTTGCCATTCTTGCTTCCACGCAGGCTCTTGCAGGCTCGAAACCATCGATGACCCAGGCATCCCAGACTTCGTTCATCTCCTTGAAATGAGCCATGTCCTTGAGATAGATCGTCACCGAGAGCATGTGTTTCGTACTCGAACCGTACTTTTCGAGCAAATCCGAAATCTTGTTCAACACGACCCGGGTCTGCTCCTGGATATCCGCGTCAGGATCTCCACATGTCTGACCGCACAGATAGAGCGTGTTGTCGTGCTCCACCACTCTGCTCATCCTGCCTGTGCCTTCATACCGCTTTATTTCCAATTTCCGACTCCTCTTGGAAAAAATCCGACTTTGAGAAAATGTACTACCGCGGTCATCCGGCTACAAGTGTCTGGCGTGGCGGCGTTCGCCTAGATTCACGCTTCCATCTGAAAACCGGTCCGGCGATCATCGATATCGAGAGAATCGAGCTGCGGATGGGGTATTGAAAAGGGACAGGCCTCCCCGCACAAGCGAGGAGGCCTCTTCAACGTCGCGGTGCAGCTCTGGAGCACCAGAGTCCAGTTCCACTCCCCTACTTCACCACCAACCCCACCAGTTTCCCCGGCACGAAGATCGTCTTGACGATCTCCTTGCCCTCGGTCCACTTCCGGACCTTCTCGCTCTCCAGCGCCGCAGCCTTCACCGCGTCCTGATCCGCATCGGCCGACACCTCCAGCCGCTCGCGCACCTTGCCGTTGACCTGCACCACGTACGTGACCATGTCCTGCACCAGATACCGCTCATCCAGCTCCGGCCACGTCGCGTAGGTGATCGTCCCGGTGTTGCCCAGCCGCGACCACAGCTCCTCGCCCAGATGCGGCGCGTACGGCGCGATCATGATCGCGAACTGCTCGAGCACTGCCTTGGGCCGCACGTCGAGCTGGTTCATCTCGTTGACGAACACCATCATCGCGCTGATCGCGGTGTTGAAGAGCAGCTTGTCGGTGCGGTCGGTCACGTCGGCGATGCAGCGATGCAGAATCTTCAGGGCCTCATCCGACGGCGCCACATCCTTGACCTGCTGCGACAGCGCGCCTTCCTGGTCGCAGTACAGCCGCCAGACGCGGTCGAGGAAACGGTGCACGCCCTCGATACCCTTGGTGTTCCACGGCTTGTCGCGATCCAGCGGGCCCAGGAACATCAGGTACATGCGCAGCGCGTCGGCGCCGTGGTCGGCGATCACGTCGTCGGGGTTGACCACGTTGCCGCGGCTCTTCGACATCTTCTCGCCGTTCTCGCCCAGGATCATGCCCTGGTTGCGCAGACTCCGGAACGGCTCCTTGGTCGACACCAGACCCAGATCGAACAGCACCTTGTGCCAGAACCGCGCGTACAGCAGGTGCAGCACGGCGTGCTCGGTGCCCCCCAGGTAGAGGTCCACCGGCATCCAGTAGTTCTCCTTGTCCTGGGCCCACGCCTTCTCGGTGTTCCGCGGGTCGATGTAGCGCAGGTAGTACCAGCACGACCCCGCCCACTGCGGCATCGTGTTGCTCTCGCGCGTGGCCTTCTGTCCGCTCACCGGGTCGGTGGTGTGGACCCACTCGTCGATCGTGGCCAGCGGACCCTCGCCCGTGCCGGACGGCACATACTGATCGACCTCGGGCAGCAGCAGCGGCAGTTCGTCGGACTCGAGCACGCGCGTGGTGCCGTCCTCCAGCTTCAGCAGCGGGAACGGCTCGCCCCAGTAGCGCTGCCGGCTGAAGAGCCAGTCGCGGAGCTTGAAGTTGATCTTGCGCTCGCCCAGACCCTTCTCCACCAGCCAGTCGGACATCCGCGCCTTGGCCTCGGCCACGCCCATGCCGTCCAGGAACTTGCTGTTCATGGCGGGGCCGTCACCGGTGAAGGCGTCGCCGTCGAAGCCCTCGGGCGGGCGGACGGTGCGGATGATCGGCAGGTCGAAGACCTTGGCGAAGTCCCAGTCGCGCTCGTCCTGCGCGGGCACGGCCATGATCGCGCCGGTGCCGTAGCCCATCATCACGTAGTCGGCGACCCAGATGGGGATCTCCTGCTCGGTGGCCGGATTCAGGCAGTAGGAGCCGGTGAAGACGCCGGTCTTCTCCTTGGCCACCTGGCGGTCGCGGTCGCTCTTGCGGGCGGCATCGTCGCGGTAGGCCTGCACGGCGTCGCGCTGCGCGTCGGTGGTCAGTTCCGCGACCCACGGATGCTCCGGGCTGATCACCATGTAGGTGGCGCCGAACATGGTGTCCGGGCGCGTGGTGAAGATGCGCAGCTTGCGGTCCGAACCCACCACGGGGAAGTCGCACTCGGCACCCTCGCTGCGACCGATCCAGTTGCGCTGCAGATCCTTGATCGAGTCGGGCCAGTCGAGGTCCTCGAGGTCGGCCAGCAGACGTTCGGCGTAGGCGGTGATCCTGAGCATCCACTGCTTCATGGGCTTGCGGATCACCGGGTGGTCGCCGATCTCGCTCTTGCCGTCGACCACTTCCTCGTTGGCCAGGACCGTGCCCAGAGCGGGGCACCAGTTCACCGCGACCTCGGCCTCGTAGGCCAGGCCCTGCTTGTAGAGCAGCGTGAAGATCCACTGGGTCCAGCGGTAGTAGTCCGGATGCGTGGTCGAGACCTCGCGGTCCCAGTCGTAGCTGAAGCCGAACATCTTGAGCTGCCGCTTGAAGGTGGCGATGTTCTTCTTCGTGGTGATCGCGGGGTGCGTGCCGGTCTTGACGGCGTAGTTCTCCGCGGGCAGACCGAACGCGTCCCAGCCCATGGGATGCAGCACGTTGAAGCCGCGCAGGCGCTTGAAACGCGCCATGATGTCGGTGGCCGTGTAGCCTTCCGGGTGCCCCACGTGCAGGCCCTGGCCCGACGGGTAGGGGAACATGTCGAGCACGTAGTACTTGGGCTTGTCGCTCTCGTCGGGCGACTTGAACGTCTTGTGCTGGTCCCAGTACTGCTGCCACCGGGGCTCGATGACGGAAGGATCGTAGGCCATGATCGGTCCTCGCGGGAAGGTGGGTCGCGGGCGGTTGCTGAACTCGGAATAATAGCCTGCCCGGGTCAAAACACAACGACGGAGCCGTCCCGCGACCGCACCTCACTCGGCCAGACGCGCCACCCGGAAGCCCACCCCGCTGTTCGACCTCGACGGATCGGCGTAGCTCCGCGCCGCCGAGCGGCAGGCCTCCACCGGGCTCGTCCAGCAGCCGCCGCGCATGACGCGCACCAGGCCCTGGTCCGGTCCGGCCGGATCGGTGGTCGGATACGAAACGCCCACCGCATACCAGTCCCAGCACCACTCGTAGACGTTGCCGTGCATGTCCCGCAGGCCCCAGAAGTTGGGCTGCAACCCACCGACATCCGCCGGGCCGTCCGGGCCGTCCTCGTCGCCGTCGGTGGTGTCGTCCGCGTCGACGTCGGTGTTGCAGTACACGCCGACCAGGGACAGCGCGACGTCACCACCGCAGCCGAACTCCGTGAGGTTTCCGGAGCAGAACGACTCCACCGTGCCCGCGCGACAGGCGAACTCCCATTCCGCTTCGGTCGGCAGACGATACCCGTCGGTATCCCGGTCCCAGACAACATCCGTCCCGGAGATCGCGTACGCGCACGTCAACCCCTCGGCCAGCGACCGGGCGTTACAGTAGGCCACCGCGTCGTACCAATCGACGCCTTCCACGGGCTGGTCGACGCCGTCGTACGTGCTCGGATCGGCGCCCGTCAGCGCCTCGTACTCCGCCTGCGTGACCTCGTACTCGCCGAGGAAGAGCGCCTGCGTCAACGTCACCAGGTGCTGATCCTCGTCATCGTCGCGGCCCCGTTCATCGGTGGGGCTGCCCAGGGTGTACGACCCCGACGGCACGTAGACGAAACCATCCGGAATCGGCGGCGCGTCGGGCATCTCGACCGCACCGGGATTGGAGAGATCGGAGTACCAGCCATCCAGATTGTGGCGGATGCGGAAGACCAGCGTCGCGCTCGCCGGCACGCCGTAGACCTGGCAGAATTGCGCTTCGTCCGGCTCGCTCGGCAGCGGCGGATCCTCCATCGCGGTCGCGCCGTCCCACGCGTCGGCCGGGAACGAACCCTCGCGATAGCGGATCTCGTAACCACCGGCCCACGCGCCCTCCACGACCGGCGCGGTCCAGTCCAGCCGCACGCTGTGGGGCGTCATGACGGTGACCGAGAGGTCGCTGATCGGATCGGCGGCGTAGTCGGGGGTCGGCGTGTCGTCGTCGCCGCAGCCGACGATCGCCAGCAGGGTTGCACAGAAAAACAATCGAGAACGCATGCGGATCTCCGGACGCCCGCCGGGGCGGGCCGTTGGGTGGGGCACATTCGTGACGCCAACCCAACGCACCGACGCGACGAACCTTGCGGTCGATCCGGAATCAGGAGGACGAAGGAGTGATGATCGTCGTGATCATCAACGGCATGAACACCGCCACCATCAAGGCCATCTCCACGGCCTGGACCGCCTCGCGCGCCATGCCGCCGGCCGCCGAACCGTCGGTGATCGCCTCGATCCGCTTCTTGCGTTCCTTGAGGCGTTTCCCGTCGAAGATCACCGGCAGGATCCCCGCGGCGTCGGTGAGCGCCACCAGCACGATCGTCCGCGCATCGACGTCGTTGGAGGCGGTGAAGATGGCGTGCTTGAGACGCTCCCGGACGGCCTTCTCGGCCCGGCCGTCGCGCTCGGGGTACTTGGTGACGTCGAAGATCCAGAGCACCTTGCCGTGCTCCTCCTTCAGCACGCCCTTGCGCACCAGACCGGCCGCGATGCGCTTCTCGAGATCGCCGCGGCCACCGAGTTCCTGAACCCAGTCCGACCCCTTCTTTGGCTTCTTCGCAGCCACCATCTCGGCCAGGAATTCGTCGATCAGCGGATCGCCCAGCGGCGTGCGGTCGATGACCTCCAGCTTGGGCTCCTTCTCGTCCGTGGCGCGCACGCGCCCGGACAGCATCAACTCGGCCACCACAGCGCCGGCGGCAGCCTGTTGCCACATGCTGCCCGTGGCGACGGAACCCTTGTCGTCGTCCAGAGCAAGCAGCAGGATCTCTTCGTGCAGATGGATCTCGGATGCGGACATGCGTGCCTCCCGGGTGTTGAAGTCCGGCCGATCTACCCGGAGAGGCGGTCGGTCATTCGCCCCTAGAACACCGACATCTTGAACATCGACTTGGGATCGCGGCGCATCTGGTCCAGCAAGCGGTCCAGCGACTCCAGCGTGCTGTCGGCGCGGTCGTACAGCGATTCGTCGGTGAGCAGCCGCCCGACCGTGCCCTCGCCCTGCTCCAACCGCGTCAGCATCGCCCGGGCCTGCAGCGTGGTCTCGCGCAGGACGACCATGGAGGAATCCAGGCTCACCGTGGCGTTCCGGGTGGCCGTGAGCACGCTGTCGAGCTTGCCGTCGCCCATGGCGGTCTGCATGTCGGCGGTGAGGTCGACCAGTCCCGTGGTGAGCGTGCGCAGCGCGACGCGGTTCTCCTTGATCATGCCCTCGGTCTCGAGCAGGGTGCGTTCGGCGGCCGCCAGCGGCCCCACGATCTGCCCCTCGGCGCGCAACTGCGAAATGAACAGCCGCACTTCCTCGCTGAGCGCGGTCATCTCGTCGAGCGCGCCGTTGATCTTGTTGCCCAAGGCCAGCATCGACGCCGCGTTGCGGCCGGGGAAGATGTAGCCGGGCGGCACCGGATCGCCCTCGGATCCGGGCTCGATCTCGATGAGGATCTCGCCCACGATGCCCTTCATCACCAGCGTCGGTTCGGCGTCGACGTGCAGATCGACCCAGTCCTCCAGCTCCACGTGGACCCGCACGGTGCCCGTCAGGAACTCGAAGTCCGTGACCTGTCCGGCGCGGATGCCGCGCACCTGGACGCGATCGCCCGAACGCAGGCCCTCGACGGCCGGAAAGTCGATCGAGTACTGCACCATGTCGGAGTCCAGGCTGACCCGCTTGAAGAACATCAGGCCGCCGATCAGGATGAACACCGAGACCACCACCATGATCCCGACCTGAATCTCGCGCTTGCGTTCCGAATTCATGCTCTCGCTCCAGATCCCAGGTTCCGGCGGACGCTAGAAGACACCCAGCGGTCCCTCGGCCCGACCCTCGATGAATTGACGCACGGCCTGATGATCGGCCTCGCGGACCGCGTCTACCGTGCCGTGGAAGATCATGCGCCCGTCGTTGAGCATGGCCATGCGGTCGGCCACCTTGAAGGCGCTCTGCATGTCGTGCGTGACCACGATGCTGGTCACGTTCAGCTCCCGCTGGAGCTTGACGATCAGGTCGTTGATCGCGTCGGCGGTGATCGGGTCCAGCCCGGTCGTGGGCTCGTCGTAGAGGATATACTGCGGCTCGCCGACGATCGCCCGCGCCAATCCCGCGCGTTTCTTCATGCCGCCCGACAGTTCGCTGGGCAGCGTGTCCTCGGTCCCCACCAGGCCGACCATCTCCAGGCACTCGCAGGCCCGCGCGCGGATGCGGTCCGGCGACCAGTCGGTGTGCTCCTTGAGGATCAGGCCGAGGTTCTCGCAGATCGTCATCGAATCGAAGAGCGCGGCGCCCTGGAAGAGCATGCCGAAGTTGCGACGCAGGTCCATCAGCGACCCGCGGTCCAGCGCCGTGACCTCCTGCCCCTCGACCCAGATCTCGCCCGCGTCGGGCTCCAGCAGGCGCACGATGTTCTTCAGGAGCACCGACTTGCCCTGCCCGCTACGCCCGATCACGACCAGGGTCTCACCCTTGTTGATCGTCAGGTCGCAGCCGTCGAGCACCACCTTGGAGCCGAAGCTCTTGTGCATACCCTGCACGGCGATGCCGTCGAAGGAGCCGGGGTCGGCCAGCTTCATGTCCACGGTGGGGAAGGTGCGCTCGTCCATGGCTTACCCCGCGAAGACGATCTGGGTGTAGATCTCGGTGAGGACGTAATCCGCGACCAGCACGCTCAGGCACGTCCCGACCACGGCCTGCATGGTGGCGCGGCCGACGCCCTCGGCGCCGCCCCGCGTGTTGAAGCCGAAGAAGATGCCGCTCATGGCGATGATGCCGCCGAAGGCGAAGGTCTTGGCCAGGCCGCTGACGACGTCGCCGATCTCCCAGAACAGGCGCATGCCCTCGGCGAAGGTCTGCACCGTGACGTCGAGCGTCAGGGTGGAGACGACCAGACCGCCGATGATCGCCACGAAATCCGCCACCACGGTGAGGATCGGCATCATCAGCACGGCGGCCACGAAACGCGGCAGGCCCAGGTACTGGATCGGCTCGATGGCCATGATCTCCATGGCGTCGAGTTGCTCGGTGACCTTCATGGTGCCCAGCTCGGCCGCGTAGTTGGCCGACAGCCGGCTGCCGACCACGAGCGCGGCGAGCACCGGGCCCATTTCCAGGATCACGCTCTTGGTGACCAGGGTGCCCAGGAAGATCATGGGCACGTAGGACTTCATCTGGTAACCGGACTGCACCGCGGTGATGCCGCCGGTGAACACCGAGGTCAGCAGCACCAGCGGCAGCGAGCCGATCGCCAGGATGTGCATCTGCTCGACGATCTCGCGGCGCAGCTTCCAGCACTGGTCGAGATGGCAAAGGATGCCGCACATCATGCGGAACCCGCGGCCGGCGCCAGCCAGTCCGTCCAGGGTCTCCTTGCCGATGCGTTGGATCAGGTTCATCGCTGCCTCACGGTCGTGGGTGCGCGGCGGCGGATTCGACGTACTGGACCATACCCTGCATCGTCTGACGCGTGAAGTCCTGTTCGCGGCGACCGATGTCCTCGGGCAGCGCACGGCGGCGGGCGAAGTGCGGGTCGGTGGCAGACAGATGGTCGACCACGCGCGCGCAGAGGGCGTCGAAATCGGCGTCGGGCGCGTTTTGCCGCACCTGGCGGACCGTGTCCACCCAGTGTTCGTGCTGATCGCGGGCGTTCTGCAGCAGCTCGCGGGCGTGGCCGGTGAGCAGACCGTGATGCGCGAAGGCCAAGCGCTCGGGCGCGGGCTCGAGGGCCAGCAGGCGGTCGATGCTCTCGACGGCGATCTCCAGCATGAACCGCGGCGGCGTGGCCGGACGCAGGTACCAGCCCGCGTCACCGAGGTCGAGGAACGTGCCGGCGGCCTCGCCCACGAAGAGCGTGCCCTGATGCAGGAAGCTGATGTGGTGCGGCGCGTGGCCCGGCGTCTCGATGGTCTCGATCCCGTCGGCCGCGGCGTCCGCGTACGTGATCAGCGCCGACTCGGGCACCGGCTGCGGCTCGCCGTAGATGTCGGCCACGTCGCCGAGCACGTGGCGCGATCCTTCCCACAGGCGCTCCGGCGATGCGAGATGCTTCCGACCCTTCTCGTGGCAAAGGATGCGCGCGCCGGGGAACGCGTCGAGCAGCTGCGCCGTGGCGCCGCCGTGGTCGAGGTGGATGTGGGTCAGGAGGATGTAGTCCAGCCGCTCGACGCCCAGGTCCCGCAGCCGCGACACCAGATGCGGCGCGGTCGACGCGGGGCCGGGATCAACGATGAACGTCGGACCATCACCGCGGCTCAGCCAGCAGGAGATGAAACGGCGATAGCCCTCGAGCGTGGTCTGGTCGAGGTCGATGAGATCCAGGCGGGCGGGCATGGGTCCTCCGGAGCGATTGTGGGGTCGGGGGTTGCGGAGACAAGGTAAGGCATCTGCTAAGTGAACCAAAGGGATTTTGGTTCGGGGAACGGAGGCGTGGAGCCCGTCGCG
>CAZJMO010000061.1:0-7141 GCA_964547085.1 uncultured Fibrobacteraceae bacterium
AGCTGGCTGAGATCTTTGGCAGCGAGCGGATCCTGCCGGCTCCCGTGAGCTTCGTTGATATCGCAGGCATCGTGCGCGGGGCGAGCGAGGGCGAGGGGCTCGGCAACCAATTCTTGGCGAATATTCGCGAAGCTGACGCGATCGCGCAGGTTGTGCGCGGTTTCAGCGACCCCGACGTGATTCACGTCGACGGCAAGGTGAACCCGGCCAGCGATATGGAGACGATCAACACTGAGTTGATCATCGCCGACCTGGAAGTCGTGGAGAAGCGCCTGGAGAAGCTGCTCAAGGAACAACGGCTCAAGGGCAAGACGGAGAACCCCATCGAGCCCGGCCTGTTCGAGCGCTTCAAGACCCAGCTCGAATCGGACCGACCGTTGCGCGAACTGGAGCTCAACGCGGACGAGCGCCGCGCGGTCGCCGGTTACGCATTCCTGACGCTCAAGCCGCTGATCGTGGTTCTCAACCATGGCGAGGGCGAGGAGCCCGACGCCGCGGCTCTGGCGGCCGCGGCCGAGGCCGGCGCCGAGGTGGTCGCGCTCTGCGCCGCCGTTGAGGCGGAGCTGTCGGAACTCGATCCGGAGGAAGCGCGCGAGTTCCTGGCCGACATGGGCGTCGACGAACCCGCCGCGAACCGCATGATCCGGGCGTCTTACGCGGCGCTCGACCAGCACAGCTTCTTCACCGTCGGCCCGGACGAGTGCCGCGCCTGGACCGTTCGGTGCGGCGCCAAGGCGCCCACGGCCGCCGGCGCCATCCACTCCGATCTCGAGCGCGGCTTCATCCGCGCGGAGGTCTGTGCCTACGACGACCTGATCGCCGCCGGTTCCTACGCCGCCGCCAAGGCCGCGGGGTCGGTCCACGTGGAGGGCAAGAGCTACGTGGTCCGGGACGGCGACATCATCGAGATCCGGTTCAACGTCTGATGTCCCTGCGTCGCGACAGGATCCGGACCGCTACGGTCGCGCTGGCGCTGATCCTGCTGGCGACCGTCTTCTGGGCGCTGTTCTGGCACCAGACCGCCGACAGTGTCCTGACCCGCGTCCCGCTTCTGGACGAGAGCTGGTACCTGCGCGAGGCGGCGCGTCTGCAGGAGCAGGGGCTGCCCGGTGACGACCCCTTCGTGATGTCGCCCGGCTACCCGATGCTGGTGGCCGCCGGCGGCGGTCGCGCACCGGGCGAGGACCAGTTGCTGGCGACGCACCCGTACGGCCTGCTCGCGCTGCAGGCCGTCCTCTGGCTGGCCTGCGGCCTGATCGCCGGATGCACGGTGACGGCGGCCGGACGACGCGCCGGACTCGGCCGGGGCTCCACGTTCGCCGCCGGCGCACTGGCGTGCGGTCTCTTTCTCCTCTATCGCCCCGCGGCGATCTACGCCCGCACCATCCTGCTGGAGATCCCGCTGAC
This sequence comes from uncultured Fibrobacteraceae bacterium, assembly GCA_964547085.1. Taxonomy (GTDB): domain Bacteria; phylum Krumholzibacteriota; class Krumholzibacteriia; order LZORAL124-64-63; family LZORAL124-64-63; genus Glo-17. The sequence continues at coordinate 1,408 of CAZJMO010000061.1, forward strand.
CGCGCTGGTGGTCGCTGCGCTCGGCGTGCTTGCGGCCGGTCGCACGCACCTCGTGATCCGCGTCGTTCTGGCGGGTGCGCTGCTGGGCGCGGCCGCGATCCTGCGCGGCCATGTCCTGGTGTTGGTGCCGCTGTTGCTGGCGCCGGTGGCGGTCTGGCCCGTGCGGCGACGCGTGAGGACGCTGGCCGCAGGTCTGCTGGTGGTCCTGGCGCTGCTGCCGGTGGGGCTCGCATCGTGGCACAATTCGGTCCTGGCGCGCCGCTTCGCCGGCCCCAGTCTCAACGCGGGCTTGAATCTGTATCTGGGCCAGATACCGGCGGCGCGGGGTTTGTTCACTCCCCTGGCCGGCTTCGATTTCGAGCACGACCCCTCCGGCGAGACCTATCTGGAAGCACGCATGGGACGCCCGCTGGACGGTCCGGCCGAAGCCGACGCCGCCTGGTTCGACGAAGCCGGCCGGATCATCGCGGCGGCCCCCGGTCGCGCCGTCGTCGGCTGGTTGCACAAGTGCTGGTTGCATCTGCAGGGCTGGGAGATCGCGCAGGTGACCCCGCTGGGCGCGTGGCCGGAGGAGGCGCCGGTCCTGCGGGCGTTGCCGGTGACGTGGTCGGTGCTGGTGTCGGCGGGTCTGATGGGCCTGTTGCTCGCCCTGGCGGTTCGTGTGTCGACATCGGTGCCTCGACGCCAGGTCGTCTTCTGGGTCGCCGCGGTCGGGCTGCTCGTGGGAGCCCAGAGCGTGTTCTTCGTCGTCAGTCGGTACCGGCTGGTCCTGGCGCCGTTGCTGGCCGTACTGGCCGGCCACGGGGTGTTGACGGTTCTCGCGGCGCTGCGCGACGGGCGGAGGCGTGCGCTCGTGATGCCGCTGTTCGCCTTGCCGCTGGTCGTTGCCGCGACGGTTCCGTGGGGGCTGGGTGAGACGCGCGCGCAATGGCGCGGTCAGGAGGCGTACAATCTGGTGAACCGGCTCCTCGCGAAGGCTGCCGTCACCGACGATCCCGATCTGCGGACGCGGGCCGATGTCCTGCTGGAGCAGACCTGCGAGGCCGTGCCCCGGCGCGTCGACCCCTGGCGGCGGCGGGTCCGGAACCTGGCGCAGCTCGGGCAGCCGGTACGCGCGCTGCAGGTGGCGTCGCAAGGCATCATGACCGTCGACGATTCGGCGCCGCTGGAATCGCTCCGGATCGGTCTGGTCCGCGAAGCGGGACGCCTGGACGAGGCCGAGGCCCTGATGCAGGCCTACCTCCGCGAGCATCCCGGGAGTCTGGACATGCTGCACGACCTCGCCGTCCTGCAGGGTCGTCGGGGCCGTTGGCGGGCGGCGGAGGCGACGGGCAGGAACCTGCAATCGCGGGCGCCTGCGGATCCGCGAGGCTGGCTGGATGTCGGGATGGCGCTCGTTCGGCAGGGCCGGTCCGTAGAGGCGGCCGACGTGATTCGGGAAGGGATGCGCCGCGTTCCCGCAGGGCCGGCCAGGGACCTTCTGGAGACCAATCTGAAGCGATTGGAGGCTGACGGTGGGGCGCCGCGCTAGCTGTTCCGGCCGAGCGACCGGGCTTTTTGGGTTGCACGGCCGGGGTCGATCGTCTATCTTACCTCGCCTGCGTGCGCCGATTTGATGAGCTGTCCGGCCACGCGCCTGACAGGGGTATAAGGAGAGCCGACCATGGCCAGTAAGGGACCGCGCAAAATCGTCATCCTGGAGTGCACCGAGGCGCCGGGGACGTCGGTCTACACGACGTTCAAGAATCCGCGCAACACCTCGGATCGCCTTCAGCTCAAGAAGTACAACCCGGTCCTGCGGAAGCATACGATGCACCGCGAAAAGAAGTAGCTAGGAGCAGACCGATGTCGCGTCGCTGCAAATTGACCGGTAAGGGCCCTCTGGTGGGGAACAACGTCTCCCACGCGCACAACAAGACCAAGCGCCGCCAGCTGCCCAACCTGCAAAACAAGAGAATCTTCGTGTCGGAGCTGGGCCGTACTGTCCGCATCCGTATGTCCGTCAATGCCATGCGCACGGTGGACGAGATCGGACTGATGGCCTTTTTGCGGAAGAACGGAATGTCCCTCAAGGACGTTCTGTAAGCCGCGACCGACCGGCAGAGCCATACTCCGGGTCGCCTCCCTTCGGGGGCGACCTGTTTTTGCGTCGATCTGGTTCCCTCGGTCCGGTCGGCGCATTTTTTTCGACGCGACCGCTGGTTCTTGTGCGCCTCGGCGTTTAGGGGGGAGAACGGCAAGAGCCGAGACCCCGGCCGAACCACAGGCCGCAACCCGTCGAAGGAGCATGGCATGAAGACCTCGAAGATCCTGACCTTGACTGTCGTGATCGTGGCGCTTATGGCGACCGCGACGCTGGCCGAGACCGGGCGTGGACATAAGGCCCGACGCGCGCCGATGGCTCTGGCCACGGACGCCGACTCGGACGCCCGCCTCGATCGTCTGGCGGAACAACTCGACCTCACGGACACACAGAAGAGCGCCATCGAGGCCCTGCGTGAGACGTCCCGCGAACAATGCCGGGGCCTGCGCAAGGACCTGGCCCGCTTGCAGAACGAACTCCAGGGTGAGATGCTGAAGGACGAGCCCTCGGAATCCGTCGTGGTCGATCTGACCAAGCGCATGGGCGCGGTGCGCACGGAACTCGCGGTGAACCGGGCCAAGACGCGGTTGGCCGTGCGGGAGCAGCTGACCGAGGAGCAGCGCGACCAGATGATGCTCATGGACAAGCACGGCGGCCGCGGCGGTCGCCGGGGCGCCGGGCGCGCGCAGGATGGCGGTTCCGGCGCTGGACGTTGCGCGGCGCCGGACCGGAACGCGGATCGTTAGAGTCGACCAAACTGGAATGATCAACGTGTGCCACGAAGACGACACCTTGATGCAGCGCACCGCAGCGGGCGACGAGCGAGCCTTTCGGCAACTCGTCGCCCGCTGGGAGCAGCCCGTGGTCGCGTTCCTGATCCATATGCTCGGATCGGTGGACGAGGCGCAGGACCTGGCTCAGGACACGTTCCTGAAGGTTTTCGACCAGGCCCCGCGCTATCGGCCCGAAGGCCGCTTCCGGAGCTGGTTGCTTCGCAGCGCCGGCAACAAGGCACGGAGCACAGGGGCTGGAGCGACGGGAGACCATCCGTCAGGTGCGCGCAGCGGTGGCGGAACTCCCCGAGCGTCAGCGCGTGGCGGTGGTGCTCAAACGATTCCAGGGACTGAGTTACAAGGAGATCGCCGAAGTTCTGGACACGACTGTTCCAGCGGTGGAATCCTTGCTTCAAAGGGCCGCCGGCGCGCTGCGCCTGCACCTCGGACCGATTGTCGAGGCTGAAGCTGCCCGGGAGGAGAAGTCATGAACCACGTGACACACCAGATCCAGGCGTACCTGGACGGGGAGTTGACGCCGGCACTGGCGGACGCCCTGCGGGCCCATGTCCGAGATTGCGCCGCGTGCCGTCGTGAGCTTGAAGCCGCGCGCGCGCTCTGGGGACTGGTCGACCAGGCGCCGACGCCGGCGCCGCACGGTTCGATCTGGCCGGGGCTCGACGCTCGCCTCGCGCGGCGTCGCGGTCAACGGCCCTGGACCTGGCCCCAACGCGGGCTGGCGACCGCGGCGCTGGCCGCGGGTGTCGTGCTCGGGCTCCAGTTCGACATGGCGCAAAGCGTGGTCGAGACAGAGACCGACGTTGCCGTCAGCAGCATCGATTACCTTGAGGAAAGCCTGCCCTCCCTGGACCTGATGTGGCTCCAGATGGGCGACACCGATGAGGATGCGGGATCATGAAACGTGGATGGATGATCGTACTGCTGCTGTCGCTTGGCTTGAACGTGGGCCTGGGCGCGAATTATCTGCGACACCGACAGCCGCCGCCTCCGCCGCCGGAGGCGCCGGGCCCCGACGACGACACCGAACGCCCCGCGGCGAGTCGGGAGCAGGTCGAGCAGTACATGCGTCATCGACTCGATCGTATGGCGCAGGAACTGGACCTCAGCGACGAGCAGCAGGGCCGGTTGTGGAATCTCCACGAGACGGTCGGGCGGGAGGTCTTCTCACGCCGTGCCGCCATGTTCGAGGCGCGTGGGCGACTCCGCGAGGTCTACCGGCAGGACCCGCTGGACAGGGATCTGTTGCGGATGATGCAACGGAAGATGTCGGCCTTGCAGGCGGATCTGGATTCGGTCGTGGTAGAGATCCTGTTCGAGGAGAGGAGTATCCTGACGCCGGAGCAGCGGCAGAACTACGGAGGCATGTTCCCGTTCGGTGCGGACCGTGCTCCCCGGTGGGGCTCCGGCCAGGGCCGGGGCGACGGAAGCCATCATCCTCGACGCGACAGACCGTGACGGGTCAGTTTTTCTTGACATCGTGACGGCAAATCTCTTACGTATTCCGTGTGTTAGCGGGTTTCGGCGCCATTTGCATGCCCCGGCCGATGTCCCGAATTGTGGAGCGGATCCCACCCAGCCCTGGATCATTCCGACACCAGCCTCAGGTATCACGGAGTGATCCCAAGGGGGAGTCTCTGATGACCAAGTATCGCGTCACTCTCCTTGCGGCCCTGGCAGCCATCCTTTGCGTTGCCGCCCTCAGTGGTTGCCGCTCGGCTCACACCACCAGCGCCATCCTCTACATCGAGCAGGAGCAGTATCAGAAGGCCATCGACGTCATCGACGAGGGCCTGCAGTACAACCCTGACGATCCCGAGGGCTTCTACTACCAGGGCGAAGCGTACAGCCGCATGGCCCAGCAGGCCATCGACGAGAACGACTTCCTGCTCGCCAGGGAGAGTTTCAAGCTGGCCTACGGCAAGTACACCACGGCCCGGGACATGGACTCCGAGAACATGGCCGACATGGTGGCCGAAGCGCTGGACATCAACTTCCAGAACACCCTGCGCGAGGGTGTGTCCAACGCCCAGCAGCAGAACTACGAGCAGGCTGAGGGCTTCTATCGCCTGGCCTTCGCGGCGCTGCCCGACTCCTTGAAATCGGTCAAGAACCTCGCCGGCATGAAGATCCAGCAAGCTGAGATCTCGCCGGCGGACAGTGCGTCGATGCTGCGCAACGAGGCGCTCGACCTGCTCGACCAGGTTCTCATCGACAACCCGGACGCCTTCCGCCTGCTGTCGGACAAGGGTTACGTGCTGACCCAGCTGGGCCGGACCGAGGAAGCGCAGGCCATCTATGACGATCTGCTGCGGGAACACGGCAACGATCCGGAACTGCTCCTCGACGTGGTCGGGCTGTACGGCAAGCAGAAGCGCTACAGCGATGCGGGCAATCTCTACCTGCAGGTCGCCGACATCTATCTCAACGATACCGACTCCGCCAACGACAACAGCCTGAAGGGGTTGTACGCCGAGGCCGGTTTCAATTTCCAGATGGCGGGCGATTTCCCGAAGTCGCTCGACGCTTACGGTTCGGCCAACGAGCAGGCCACGGATGATACGCAGTTGATGCTGAATCGTGTGCAGTTGTATCTCCTGTACGGACAGCAGCTCCTGACCGAAGCCGCCGGGCTGACGGTGGATGATCCGGCGCGCGCGGTCGAGGTCGAGACCCAGGCGAAGGTGGTCCTGCAGCGCGGCGTGGAGGTGGGTAACGCCCTGGTCACGATTGATCCGAACAACGCCGACGGGTTCTACATCCTATCTTGGGATTAGGGGCGAATGGATTAAAAGATGCGGGCCAAATGGCAGTATTGAATGCAAATTATATGAAAGCGAGAATTGGTAAGGTTATTCCT
>CAZJMO010000061.1:7151-11491 GCA_964547085.1 uncultured Fibrobacteraceae bacterium
GAACAACGCCGACGGGTTCTACATCCTGGCCAACACCCAGGCACTTCTCGGCGATACGACCGCGGCGGAGGAGAACATGAAGTCCTACGAGGAACTCTCGGGGATCCAATAGATATCAGGCTTCGGTCGGGTGGCGCGCGACCACCCGACCGGCATGCCCCTTGCAAGAACAAGCCGGTACGGTTAATTGTGTCGATAGGCCCCGACCGGCGCCACGACGACCGGACAACTCCGAGGTCGCAGGGATCGCGCAGAACCCTTGAAACGATAAACCCACCCTTCCAAAACAGTTACGATCTTGGCATGGAACGCCGCTTGGCCCCGTTGTGGGCCCGTTCCCGCCGACCCCCCGCCCGACACGTCGGGCCCTAGGAGCAGCATGGATATCAAGGAATTGCAGGAGATGAACATCCGCGAGCTGGTGGACGTCGCCCGCGGCATGAACATCGAGGCTGTAAGCACCCTCCGCAAGAGTGAGCTCATCTTCAAGATCCTCGAGGGTCAGACGGAGAAGAACGGCTTCATCTACGCCGAAGGAGTGCTGCAGGTCCTCGCCGAGGGTTACGGCTTTCTGCGCGCGGCCAAGTACAATTATCTGCCGGGACCGGACGATATTTACCTGTCACCGTCGCAGATCAAGAAATTCGACCTGAAGACCGGCGACACCGTGGCCGGCCAGGTCCGACCGCCCAAGGAGAACGAACGGTACTTCGCGCTCCTGAAGGTCGAGTCCGTGAACTACATGGATCCCGAGGATGCCAAGAAGGTCACCCTCTTCGACAACCTGACGCCGCTCTATCCCGAGCAGATGATCGACCTGGAGCACAAGGCGACCAACCTGACGACCCGGCTGATCAACCTCATGGCGCCCATCGGCAAGGGACAGCGCGGCCTGATCGTGTCGCCGCCGCGCGCCGGCAAGACCATGATCCTGCAGAAGATCGCCAACGCGATCACCACCAACCACCCCGAGGTCCATCTCATCGTGCTGCTCATCGACGAGCGGCCCGAGGAGGTCACGGACATGGCGCGTTCGGTGAACGGCGAGGTCATCAGCTCCACGTTCGACGAGCCAGCCGAGCGCCACGTGCAGGTGGCCAACATGGTGCTGGCCAAGAGCCGTCGGCTCGTGGAGAGCGGCAAGGATGTGATCATCCTGCTGGATTCGATCACTCGTCTGGCCCGCGCCCACAACGCCGTGGTGCCGCACTCGGGCAAGATCCTCTCCGGTGGTGTCGACTCCAACGCGTTGCAGAAGCCCAAGCGCTTCTTCGGCGCGGCGCGGAATATCGAGGACGGCGGGTCGCTCACGATCATCGCCACGGCGCTGGTGGAGACCGGCAGCCGCATGGACGAGGTCATCTTCGAGGAGTTCAAGGGCACGGGCAACATGGAGCTGGTCCTGGATCGCAAGATCGCCGACCGCCGGATCTACCCCGCCGTGGACATTTTCAAGAGCGGCACGCGCAAGGAGGACCTGTTGCTGGACGCCAAGGATCTCAACAAGATCTGGGTCCTGCGCAAGTACCTGTCGGATTACTCACCGATCGAGGCGATGGAGTTCCTGGTCGACAAGCTCGGTAAGACCAAGGACAACAAGCAGTTCCTGGGAGCAATGAATGCCTGACGGGCATCCGGGGGCCAAGGTACATGAAAATCACCCTTGCCCTGGAGCCTGTGGTATATTTCTTTGTTGCACTCTAGTACGAGGTCTGCAACGAGGTTGAGGACGATGAAGAAGAAGATCCACCCCAAGTACATCGATTGCGAGATCACCTGCTTGTGCGGCAACGTGATCAAGACGAAGTCGACCAAGCCCAAGCTGAGTGTCGAGATCTGCTCGAACTGCCATCCGTTCTTCACGGGGCAGCAGAAGATCATCGATACCGCCGGCCGCGTCGAGCGCTTCCGCAAGCGGTACGAAGGGGTCAAGTACGGCGGCAAGAAGTAGGTCGCGCTACCCTTTAACGGGGCCGACCAGCGTACGCCTGCAGTTATGTGAGGGCGCCGGGCCGTCGACCCGGTGCCCTCGTTTCTTTGCCGGTCGCCGTCGCGGCCGGACTCTAGCGGTCGGGAGAACACCATGAGTGACGCCGTTCGCACCGATTCCCGCGCCGAGACCACCGTCCCGCCCGGGGTGGCCGAAGCCCGCAAACTGGATCTGGCCGTCGGCGGCCAGGCCGTTATCGAGGGCGTTATGATGCGCAGTCCCACGGCCATCGCCACGGCCGTGCGCAATCCCGAGGGCCGCATCGTCATCCGCAAGAAACCCTTCCGCAGCATCGTGGCTCGGCACAAGTGGCTGAACGTCCCGGTGTTCCGCGGCGGCGTGCATCTCATCGAGACCATGGGGCTGGGCATCGACGCGCTCATGTTCTCGGCCGACCAGGCGGTCAGCGAGGATCGGGTGGAGAACACCAAGAACTCGCTCAAGGATCAGGTCTGGATGTGGGGCACGATCATCATCGCCTTCGCTCTGAGCATGGGACTCTTTTTCTACCTGCCCCTGATGCTGACCGAGTGGTTGGGCGTCGAGGGCACGCTCTGGTTCAACGTGGTTGACGGGATCATCCGGGTGATCCTGTTCGTGGTGTACCTGTGGGCCGTGAGCCGGATGAAGGACATGGCGCGCGTGTTCGAGTACCACGGCTCCGAGCACAAGTCGATCCACGCCTTCGAGCACGGCCGGAGCCTGGATCCCGACGGCGCGCGTCCGTACGGCACGCTTCACCCGCGTTGCGGCACCAGTTTCCTGTTCTTCGTGATGATCATCTCGATCCTGGTGTTCGTCTTCCTGGGCAAGCCGGACAACGTTCCCGACCGCCTGCTGCGCCTGTGCTTCGTGCCGGTGATCGGCGGCCTGGCGTACGAGGCGATCAAGCTGTCCGGCAAGTTCTCGGGCGCATGGTGGCTCAAACCGGCCATCCAGCCCGGGCTCTGGCTGCAGAAGATCACCACCAGTCCGCCGGACGACTCGCAGGTCGAGGTCGCCATGGCGGCGCTGAAGGCGGCGCTGTCGCCCGAGGCCGAGAACTTCAAGACGCGGATCTACTACGATCTGCAGGACGACACCGACGCTGCGGAGCCGGTGGCGCCCGACGGAACCGGAGGCGACGCGTGAAGGAGAACGTCCAGGCCCTGCGCCAGCAGTACGAGGAGCTCACGACGCTGTTGAGCGCCGGCGACGTGCTCAAGGACCAGGACCGGTTCCGCGACCTTTCCCGCAAGCACCGCCGTGTGCAGAAGCAGCTCGAGGTCGGCAACCGATGGCTCGAACTGCAGACGCAGGTGGAGGACAGCAACGAGATCCTGAAGACCGAAAAGGATCCCGATATGGTCGAGATGGCGCGCGAGGAGCTGGCCGAACTGGAGCCGCAACTCGAGGCGGCCACCGGCGAATTCGAGACCGCGCTGCTGCCGCACGACCCCAACGACGACCGCGACGCCATCCTGGAGATCCGCGCCGGGACCGGCGGCGACGAGGCCGCGCTCTTCGCCGAGGATCTGGCGCGCATGTACCTGCGGTACGCCGAGCGCCAGGGCTGGAAGACCGAGATGATCGACGCCACAGAGGCTGCCATCGGCGGTTTCAAGGAAGTCATCTACGCGGTGCGCGGTGACGGTGCGTTCGGCATGTTGCGCTGGGAAAGCGGCGTGCACCGCGTGCAGCGCGTGCCGGCCACCGAGAGCCAGGGCCGTATCCACACGTCCGCCGCGTCGGTGGCCATCCTGCCCGAGGCCGAGGACGTGGATGTCGAGATCAAGGACACCGAGCTGCGGATCGACGTGTTCCGCGCGAGCGGCCCCGGCGGGCAGTCGGTCAACACGACCGACAGCGCCGTGCGCATCACGCACATCCCGACGGGCCTGGTCGTGCAGTGCCAGGACGAGAAGTCCCAGCACAAGAACAAGGCCAAGGCCATGCAGGTGCTGCGGTCGCGGCTGCTGGAGCGGGCCATCGCCGAGCAGGACGCCGTGATCGCCGCCGAGCGCAAGAGCCAGGTCGGCACAGGCGACCGGTCGGCCAAGATCCGCACGTACAACTATCCCCAGAGCCGCGTGACCGACCACCGCATCGGGTTGACCGTACACAACCTCGATGCCATCATGCAGGGCGAACTCGACAACGTGGTGGCCGCCATCATGGAGTACCGCCGGAACGAGGCCCTGGCGGCCAGTCGCGGCGCCTGATTCCCTGACGGGGCCGCCCATTCCGGCGGAGACCTCTTGAAGACCGTCCGTGAACTCATCGCCCTGTCCGGCGACTATCTGGCCGGCAAGGGGATCGACTCGGCCCGCCTGAACGCCGAGCGCCTGCTCGGCGACGTGCTGGGCCTGGC
>CAZJMO010000061.1:11501-11933 GCA_964547085.1 uncultured Fibrobacteraceae bacterium
TTTCCACGTGTGGACCTTCGTGCACGACGTGTCGGGCCTGGCGCGCATCGAGCTGTACCTGCAGGCCGACCGCCCCGTGGCCGGCCGCGAGCTCGAGCACTACCGGTCGCTGATCCGCCGCCGCGCCGCCGGCGAACCCCTGCAGACCATCATCGGCACCACCGGCTTCTACTCCCGCGAATTCAAGGTCGAGGAGGGCGTGTTCATTCCGCGCCCGGAAACCGAGCGCCTGGTGGAGACCGCGGTCGAGTTGTTGACGCCGGCGAGCTGCCGACTGGTCGCGCCCAAGGTGGTCGAGGTCGGCTGCGGCTCCGGCATCATCGCGGTGAGTCTGGCGGCCGAGGTGCCGTCGGTCGAGGCCTGGGCGAGCGACATCAATCCGCGCGCGGTCGACCTGACGCGTCGCAACGCGCACAGGCACGGTGTGGACGC
>CAZJMO010000062.1:0-11931 GCA_964547085.1 uncultured Fibrobacteraceae bacterium
ACCCTGCACCGGGTCCTGGCCGCTCGTCTGCACCGCGCCCGCAAACGGCCCGAGGCGCACGGGGAACTGTACGGCCTGGAGCAACTGGAGGCCGTCGTCCTGGTCGACCAGTCGCCGATCGGACGCACGCCGCGGTCGACGCCGGCGACCTACACCGGATTGTACGGACACATCCGCAAGCTGTTTGCCCAGAGCAACCTGGCGCGCATCCGGGGCTACGGCGCCGGTCGTTTCAGCTTCAATACCGCCGGCGGCCGCTGTCCGGTGTGTGAAGGGGCGGGCGTGCGCCGCCTGACCATGGACTTCCTGCCCGACGTGGAGGTGCCCTGCGAGGAATGCCAGGGCCGCCGCTTCGACCGTGAGACCCTCGAGGTCACGTTCAAGGGGCACGACATCGCCCAGATCCTGGACATGAGCGTGGACCAGGCCCTCGACGTCTTCGAGACCGTTCCGCCGTGTCGCAAGATCCTCCAGACGATGGTGGGCGTGGGCCTCGGCTACCTGCGCCTGGGCCAGCCCGGCGCGACGCTGTCCGGGGGCGAGGCGCAACGCCTCAAGCTTGTCAAGGAACTGGCCCGCGGCGGTTCGCGGCCGACTCTCTATATCCTGGACGAGCCGACCACCGGTCTGCACTTCTGCGACGTCGATCGTCTGCTCGGCGTGCTCGAGCGCCTCATCGCCAAGGGCAACAGCGTCCTGGTGATCGAGCACAATCCCGACGTGGTCCGCCGAGCCGACTGGGTGATCGACCTCGGGCCGGAGGGCGGCGCGGGCGGTGGCGAGGTCGTGGTGGCCGGGCCGCTGGCGGACGTGGCGGCGTGCAAGCGTTCATACACCGGCGCTATGTTGCGCGAACTCCTCGGAATCACCTAAACCCGCTTGGATTTAGCTGGTGGACGGGTTAGATTTCAGCCGCCGAGGGGCAAGAAGCTCTCCCGACCACCTGCGCCGGCCCGTCCGAATACCGGACCCGAGACCGACGGGGCGAAGATACTGGATCCAGCCGCAGGAGATTCCCGTGACCGAACTCAAGCAGACTCCGTTGAGCCAGTGGCACCGCGACCACGGCGCCCGCATGGTGGAATTCGCCGGCTTCGAGATGCCCGTGCAGTACGAGGGCGTTCTGGCCGAGCACGCCGTCGTCCGCGAGCATGTCGGCCTCTTCGATATCACCCACATGGGTGAGGTCTATCTCGAGGGCCCCGAGGTGGGTCGCTGGCTTTCGGGCATGATCACCAACAGCATCCTCAAGGGCGAGCCCGGCAAGGTCACCTACACGACCATGTGCAACGAGCAGGGCCGCACGCTCGACGACATGCTGATCTATAGGCTGGCCGAGGAACGCTGGCTCGTGGTGATGAACGCCTCGAACCACGACAAGATCGAGGCCTGGATGCGCGCCCATCTGCCCGCCGAGGGCGTGGCCATGGACGACGCCAGCGGGCGCACCGCGCTCATCGCGGTGCAGGGCCCGGACAGCCGCGAACTGGTGACGCGCCTGGAGACGCTCGCCGGTCGCAAGGCCGATGTCGAGGCGCTCGATTTCTACACGCACTTCGAGCACGAAGGCCCCGGCGGTCGCTGGGTCGTCTCGCGGACCGGCTACACCGGCGAGCACGGCTACGAGTTGTATCTGCCCAACGAGGACATGCTCGCGATCTGGCAGGAGTTGCTGGCCAAGGGCGCCGACCTGCGCGTCGCGCCGATCGGCCTGGCCGCTCGCGACACGCTGCGCTTCGAGGCTTGCTACTGCCTCTACGGCCACGAACTGAGCGAGGACTGGACGCCGCTCGAGGCCGGCATCGGCTGGGCCGTGAAGTTGAAGAAGAAGGGTGGCTTCATCGGCCGCGACGCACTGGCGGCGCAGAAGGCCGACGGCGTGCCCCGCAAGCTGGTGGGCCTCGAGGTCCTGGGCGGCCCGATCGCCCGTGAGGGCGCGGTCGTCATGGCCGGCGACCAGGAAGCCGGTTTCGTCACCAGCGGCACCTTTGCACCGACGCTGAAGAAGAAGCTGGCGCTGGCGCTGATCAAGAGCGAGTTCGCCGACGCGGACCTGACCGTCGATGTCCGCGGCAAGCGGCTCGCCGGCAACACGGTCGCGATTCCTTTCCTGGCTGCGCGGGTCAAAGACGATCCGCGTGCCGAGCGTACGCTGTCCTAGGACAGGCAACTTTCGAGGAGTGAGCCATGATTCCCGACGATCGCAAATACACCCAGGAGCACGAGTGGGTCCAGGTCGAAGGTGACTGCGGTATCGTGGGCGTGACCGATCACGCTGCGAGCGAGCTGGGCGACATCGTCTACGTCGACCTGCCCGAGACCGGAGCCGAGTTCTCCGCCGGCGATTCCGTGGGTTCCATCGAGTCGGTCAAGGCCGTCGCCGACCTGTTCCTGCCCGTCAGCGGCGAGATCATCGAGATCAACGACGCGCTCGACGGCGATCCTTCGCTGGTCAACAGCAGCCCGATGGATGACGGCTGGATGATCAAGGTCCGTCTCGCCGATCCCTCCGAACTGGATTCCCTCATGGACGCCAAGGCGTACGAGGACCTGCTCGGTTAACGATTCACACCTTCGCCGCCATCGGTTTGGAGGTCCCATGCCTTACGTTCCGCACACTCCCGAAGACGTCCGTGCCATGCTCGACGTCATCGGCGCCAAGTCGGTGGACGACCTGTTCGACACGTTGCCGAAGGCCGCCCGCCTAGACGATGGCCTGGACCTGCCGCCGGGTCTGACCGAAGAAGAAGTCCGCCAGTTCCTGCAGGATCTCGCGGCCGAGAACATCACCCAGGCCGACATGGTGTCGTTCCTGGGCGCCGGGGTGTACGACAGCATCATCCCCGCCGCCTGCGACGCCATCTCCAGCCGCAGCGAATTCCTCACCGCCTACACGCCGTACCAGGCCGAGGTGAGCCAGGGCACGCTGCAGGTGATCTACGAGTGGCAGACCTACATCAGCCGTCTGACCGGGTTGCCGGTGGCCAACGCCAGCATGTACGACGGCGCCACCGCTCTGGGCGAGGCGCTCGTGCTCGCCGTGAGTGCGAAGCGCAAGAAGAAGGTCATCCTGCCGGTCACGCTCAACCCGGCCTGGCGCCGTGTGGCGCAGACCATGCTGCGCGGGGTCGAGGCCGAGATCGTCGACGCACCGGTCACAGCCGCGGGCACGACCGATCCCGCACGCCTGGCCGAGCTGGCCGACAAGGATACCGCCGCCGTGGTGATCCAGAACCCCAACTACCTGGGGCTGATCGAACCGGTGCAGGCGCTGTCGGACGCGGGCAAGGCGAACGGGGCGCTGCTGATCGCGGCGGTCAACCCGGTGAGCCTGAGCGTCCTGAAGACCCCGGGCGAGTACGGCGCCGACCTCGCCGTCGGCGAGGCCCAGCCGTTCGGCATCACGACCTGCGCGGGCGGACCGCTGCTCGGCTTCTTCGCCTCCAGCGACAAGCTGAAGCGCAAGATCCCCGGCCGCGTGGTCGGCCGCACCGTCGACGCCAACGAGGCCAACGCCTACGTCCTGACGCTGCAGACCCGTGAACAGCACATCCGCCGCGAGAAGGCCACGAGCAACATCTGCTCGAACCAGGGCCTCAACGTGCTGCGGGCGACGGTTTATCTGGGCATGCTCGGCGGGACCGGTCTGCAGGAACTGGGTCAGGCCAACCGGACGCGGCTGGAAGCGCTGCGCGAAGAAGTCGCCGGCATCGACGGGGTCGAGTTGCCCTTCGACGGCCCGGCGTTCAACGAGACCGTGATCCGTCTGCCGCGACCGGCCCGGGAGTTCCGGGGCTTTGCGCGGCAGTTCGGCCTGCTGGCGGGCATCCCGCTCGACGGCATCGCCGGCTGCACCGACCGCGACCTGCGCTCGAAGCCTTCGTCAGCGACGAGGAGGTGGGACTGTGACCAAGAACATGCTGCCCGCCAACGTCTGCCAGCGCTGGCTCGGCGTCACCCAGCCGAGTCTGTTCGAGAAGGGAAGGCGCGGACGTCGCGCCCTGCGCATGCCCGCCTGGGACGGCGAGACGGTGGACACCGATCTGCCCGCGGACTGCCTGCGGGCCGAACCGGCCGACCTGCCCGACGTCTCCGAGTACGACGTGATGCGGCACTTCACGCTGCTGAGCAACCTGAACCATCACCTCGAACGCGGCATGTACCCGCTGGGCAGCTGCACCATGAAGTACAACCCGCGCGTCAACGAGCAGATCGCCGCGTTGCCCGGCTTCACGGCGCTGCATCCCGCCCAGGACGCCGAGGACATGCAGGGGCTCATGGCGGCTCTCAAGCTGCTCGAGGACAGCCTCTGCGAGCTCACCGGGTTCGATGCCTGCTGCCTCGTGCCGTCGGCCGGCGCGCAGGGCGAGTACCTGGGCATGCTCGTGATCCGCGCACTGCACCTGGCCAACGGCGACACCGACCGCCGGGAGATCCTGATCCCCGACAGCGCACACGGCACCAACCCGGCGTCGGTCGTGATGTCGGGCATGACCCCGCGCACGATCGCCAGTCGTCCCGACGGCCGGATCGACCTCGATTCGCTGCGCGACGCCTGCGGCCCGCAGACCGCCGGTATCATGATCACCAATCCCAACACGCTGGGGCTGTTCGAGTCCGACATCATCGAGGTTTCCGAGATCGTGCACGCGGCCGGCGGTCGCCTCTACATGGACGGCGCCAACATGAACGCCATCATGGGTCGCGCACGGCCCGGCGACATGGGGTTCGACGTGGTCCACCTGAACCTCCACAAGACGCTGTCGACGCCTCACGGCGGCGGCGGCCCGGGCGCCGGCCCGATCTGCGTGACCGCCGAGCTGGAACCGTTCCTGCCCGGCCCGCGCATCGTCGAGGACGACGGTTTCTACTCCTTCGACCGCATCCCCGGCGACGGCGACACGGCGATCCACGCCTGGAGCGGCAATGTCGGCGTCTGTCTGCGCGCGCTGGCCTACATCCTGCGCTGCGGCGGCGACGGTCTGCAGCGTGCCAGCGAGATGGCCGTGCTCAACGCCAACTACCTGCTGGCGCGGCTGAAGGACATCCTGCCGGTCGACCATCCCGACGGCTGTCTCCACGAGTTCGTCGCCAGCGCGACGACCTGGAAGGAGCAGTTCGGGGTACGGACCCTGGACATCGCCAAGCGGTTGCTCGATTTCGGTGTTCACGCGCCGACGGTGTATTTCCCGCTCATCGTGGACGAGGCTTTCATGGTCGAGCCCACGGAGTGCGAATCGCGTGAGAGTCTCGACCACTTCGTGGCGGTGCTCGAGCAGATTCGTCGGGAGGCGGAGGAGCAGCCGGAGTTGCTGCTTTCGGCTCCGCATGCTACGCCGGTTGGGCGGTTGGATGAGGCCCGTGCGGCCCGGCAGCCCGACCTACGCTGGATGGGCCCGTGCGATTGTTAGGTTGTGCCTAGCAAATTGTTGTTACCATCGAGGCCGTCTCTGGCACAGGGGCGGCCTCCCCTTTTCACGTCACGCAGTGTACTTCGATCGATGCTCCCGATTCACTCCCAACGCCACCGTCTTCACCCGTCGCCAGTAGTAGTCATCCCACCTCGCGGGTAACCAGATCTTGCTCACGAACAGCCGTTTCTCCAGCACGTCCTCTTCAGTCAGAAATCGATCCATCAACCCCACCTCCATCGCCGCCGTTCGCACACACGCCTTCTCGTACCGCCGCTTGATGTAGTTCTTCCACACCAGCATGATCGCCAGCCGATACGCCGAATCCTGTCGCCGCTTCGAAAACGCGATCGTTTCCCGTGTGTGGTTCTTCTGGCAGTGCCTGAGCAACAGGTCCAGCAAATTGATCTCGAACAGCTTGTTCTGTCGGTCCCGCTTGATACGTGAATCGATCCGCTGGTGGTCGATCACGACTTTGACCCGCCGGATCGCCCGTGGATACGCCTTGTGTTTGTCGCTCCAGACCTGGGCCTTGATTGCTCCTTTTAGCGACACCTCCAGCAACTCCCGCATACCCTTTTCGACGGCCTTCGGGTCGGGCTTGCCGAGACATGCCTCGAGCTCGGCGCGCCGTTTCTTCTGATATTCGGTCATTGATCCCGACCGACGCAGCGGCGCGTCGGTGAAGTGGATGAAGAAGCTGCTGGTGCGATCAACGGCGACCAGATGCTCGAACGGGAAATACTGCGAGAGCTCGAAGGAGACCAGGCCGTCGACGGCGATGTCCACGAACGGTGACGCTTTGGTCATCATGTGTCTATGGAAGAGCAGTGCGTGCCGGCCGAGGCGGGCGATCATGTTGTCGACGGTCGCAGCGGCGCAGTTGAGGGCGCGGGCGAGCTGCCGGTTGGCGGCACCGCAGACGGTGAGCTTCATGATTTCCGGGAGGAGATTCGGGCGTTTGAGCCAATAGGTGGTGCTGAAAGTCTGGGATGAGAACGTACGTTTGCAGGATTTGCAGCGGAACCGCTGGACGATGAACGGCGGTTGTCGGCGCTTGTAGGTGCCGAACTTCAGGACGGGCCAGGGATCGGCTTGTTGGTTGTGGTAGATGCACTTGGGGTTGGGACAGAAGGGAGGATTGAAGTGGCATGGATTCGGGGTGTGAGTAATCATGGAAGGAGATAGGGCAAGAACTGAACCCACCAACATTTTTCAAGGCACAACGCAGAGGATGAACTGGCGCGGGCGTTCGCGGCGACGTTCGAGTTGGAGATCGAGTACCGGAAGTGGCCCGACATCGTCCGAAACCGACGGCCGGTCCGGCATCGATCCGGACCGGCCGTTGTATGTTCCAGGAGGCTTTCAGGACCCCGGGGAGCTGTTTCCCTGCACCATCCACGGCGCAACTCCCCGGGGCGGGGGAGGAACCTACGTTTCCTAGAACACAAGCTGGGTGCTGATCCCGAAGCCGAGGCCGCGGGTATCGCCACCACTGAAACCGCCGCGGTTCATCACCGCGAGGTCGATCTGCCAGAACGCGAGGTCGAGGCCGAGGCCGCCGGCCATGCCCGTGCCCATGGCGCCGCCGAGGGAGAGGCCGGCGCGCGGGGAGATCCAGCTCAGCGGACGCCACTCGAGTCCCAGGTTGAGCTGAGGCGAGGCGCTGCTGCCGGCCTTGTCCTCGAAGCCCTGCACGTAGTCGGCGGCCAGCAAGAGGCTGCCCGTGTCGCGGGCGGCGCCGAGGCGCAGGCGGCGCGGCAGGTTGGAGCTGTAGCCGGAGACGTTGTACGTGGTGTCGCTGTCGGCCACCGAGTCGTCGAGGTCGTCGTTCAGGGCGTTGATGTCGGCGGCGGAGACGCGGTAATCGGTTCGTTCGACGGTGCCGTTCCAGTCGAGGTTGGCGACGACGTTGTCGACGGCCAGGCCGAAGGTCCAGCCGGCGGGGGCCTGCCAGGCGAGGCCGAGGTCGAGACCGTAACCCGAGCCGCCGTCGGCGGTGACCGCAGACGCGAACGCTTCGCCGGTGATCTCGGACATGCCGGTTGTGACGGCGCCGTACGCTTCATCGACGTGGAGTTCGTAGAGTCCCTGGAGGTAGCTGGCGGTGACGCCGACGGCCAGGCGGCCGAAGGCGCCCGAGGCGACGGGTTGGCCCCAGCTCAGCGAGGCCTTGCCGACGGCGTAGCCCTCGCCCCAGGTGTCTGAGAAGTCCACGGTTTCGCCCAGTTCGTTGCCGAACAGGACCAGGTCGAAGAAGTCGCGGTCGAGGTTGCCGCAGCCGGCGGCCGTGGCGCCGGTCGAGAACGCGAAGCGGCCGATCTGCACGCCGATCGCGCCGGCGTTCACCGCGGCGTCGAGGCGGAAGCCGTCGGCCGGGATGTCGGACATCAGGCGTTCCTTGTCGCTGTACGACAGGGTCTGGCCCGAGATCTCGTTGTAGCGGTCGAGAGTGAAGCTGTTGTTGTGCACGTCGGTCGATACGCCGGCCAGGCCGAGCGTCGTGCCGGGGCTGAAGGCCAGGTTGGCCGGGTTCCAGGCGGCGGCGTCGAGTCCGCGGGCGGCCGCGGTGTGGGCGCCGCCCATGGCCAGGGCGCGGGCGTCTCCGCCGGCGGCGGCGGTGTCGGCCGTGAGGGTCACGGCCAGCAGCAGGGCCGGGAGTGCGGCGAGTCGGCGGTCGAGGTTCAGGATCGTCATGGATCTATCCTCCGAGTTCGTCCCGGCCGTGCCGGGCGAGTCCCTAGTCGTCGTCGTCGTGAACCTCGACATCCAGGTAGATGAGTCCCTGGATCGAGACGTAGTCGGTCGTCAGAACGCGCACCGGCTGGCCGTCGGTGCTGGGCAGCACCACTTCGATGAGGCTGTACAGCCCCTCGGTGGCGAGCACCTGGGTCTCGTCCGCGGTGAGCGAGATGATCGGTCGGCTGATCCGCGGTTCGGCCACTTCGTGGGTGACCGGATCGGTGGCCGCGGCGGCGACCGTCACGGGGCCGATCTCGAGCAACGGGTCGGTCTTGATCGTCAGGGTGTCCGTGCTGAAGAGCAGGCGGGTCTCGACGCCGACCGGCAGGTGGTTGAACACTTCGAGCTGGATCTCGGCGGCGCCGGCGTGGTCCTCGATGAGGTCGCGGGTGTCGTCGTCGAGGTCGAGGTCCTCGGGGTCGCCGTAGAGGTGCGACTGCTCCACGACCACCTCGACCGGCGAGATGATCTCCCAGTCGACGATCGCGTACTCACCGCCGCGGATGGTGCCGATCTGGGCGTCGCCGCCCAGGTTCACGCTGCCCTCCATGGTGATGTGCGTGGGCAGGTTGTTCAGGAAGTCGACGACCGTGCTGTTGTCCTGGTCCAGCACGATGCGGGTCACGACGGCGCGGCCTTCCGCGCCGGGATCGATCTGGCGCTGCACCTGGAGGCTGCGCTCCTCGCCGGTCTCGTTGATGCCGACGAGGTCGAAGTCGGCCACGGCGGACACGGCGGCGCTGTTGGTCAGCTCGATCACCAGGGTGGCGCGGCAGAGGAGAAGCCCGTCGAGTTCGTCGGGCAGGTCGATCTCCTCGTCCATGGAATCGAAGTCGTAGCTCAGTTCGGGGACCGTGCCGGTGACGCTGGAGAATTCGATGCGGCCGCCGGAGAGGTCCGCGGCGACGCCCTGGCCGGATTCCAGCAGCACGGGCTGGCCGCCGCTGCCGGGGCTGGTGACCGCGACCGTGGCGGTCAACTCGGTCAGCTCGGTGCCGAGCGGAGCGCGCACGATGTGGCCGCCGAAGTCGACGCTGCGGGTCTCGCTGCCGTCACCGGGCAGGGCGACGACGAGCTGCAAGGGATGGTCGTCCAGGTCCACGACCTCGTCCCACGTGACGGTCGCCTGGCAGGGGATCGCCATCTCGTTGGTCACCGTCAGGGAGACCGAGCCGCTGCCGATCACCGCCTGGCGGACGCCGTAGTCGGCGGGCAGGGCGGTGGTGAAGGTGGTGGAGAATTCCTGGGCGTCGACGACCGCTTCGGCGGCCGAGACGCGCAGGTCGCCGAAGACGGCGTTGACGCCGATGGCGGCCGACGCGTCGATGGTGACCGGGGAGCCGCCGGAGCCGGGTGAGCCGCCGCCGAGGCGGACGGCCACCGCGCCGGGAAGCACGACGCCGGAGAGGTCGGCGATCTGTTGCGCCTGGGTGCCGGCGGGCACCGGGTCGAACGACAGCGAGACGATGGCTGAACCATCGGCCGGGTCGATGAGGTCGAGCAGCAGGCGGTCCGGACCGGCGTCCGCCGACACGGGCACCGGCAGGCCGTTGGTCACCGTCACCGTGAGTGTGCCCGAAGCCAGGGTGGCGCTTTCGAGGTCGGCCAGGTCCTCGGCGGGGCTTTCGCTTCCGAAGGTGAACGCGGGAACGGGCATGGTCATGCCGTCGAGCGCCGCCGCGGCGGGGTAGAGGTCGGTCAGGACGAAGGAGAAATCGGCGGGAGCCGAGAGGGTCAGGTCGAACGTGCCGAGGTCGCCGCTGACGGACAGCGGATCGATGTCGGCGGCCAGCTCGAAGTCGAGGCTCACGGTGTCGGGATCGCCGTCGACGTAGAATCCGAGCGTGCCGTCCTCGAGGGCCGTCAGATAGTCCTCGTCGTCGATGGCGTCGATGATGTCGAGGCGTTCCTCGCCCAGCGGCAGCGCCATCCGCGTCTGGTACGACGGCAATTCCGGATCGGCGATCTCGCAGCCGCACAGGAGCAGCGCGGCTGTCGCGAGGAGCAACAGGAGCACGGCGAACCGGCGCGCGGAGAGAGATGGGGTGCGGTGCATATCGGTCCTCCGTGGTGGATTGGTCGCAGGGAAACGCCGAGACAGAAGAAAGACTCGTACCATGGCGTCGTAGGCGGAATCCTGCGCCGCGCGGGGACGTGGCGGGAAACGGCGGGGAACGACGAGGAACGCCGGGGAATCGGGGAGATGCTCTAGTGAATTCTGTATTGCCCGGATTCGGATGGGCGATTCATGCAACCTGCATGGTCCGGCTCGTCCTTGACCGTACCGTGATGTGGTCCCTAGTATCCGTTGACGGCGGATCCTGCCGCGCGTCCAACCGCTCGAACGCTCTCGCGAAAGGCGCCTCGTGCCGCGATACCTGCTGCGCCGTCTGCTCCAGTCGCTGCTGCTGATCCTGGGATTGCTGACGGTGGTGTTCTTCCTGGTGCACCTGATGCCCGGCGATCCGGTTCAGATCATCGGCGAGCAACAACTCGGTGATTCGGGTCGGGACCTGATCCGCCGGCGTCTCGGTCTGGACCGGCCGCTGTTCGCGCAGTACGTCGACTGGCTGATCGCGGCGATGCGCGGCGACTTCGGCTCGAGCCTGCGCCAGCAACGGCCGGTGACGCTGATTCTGGCCGAGGCGATTCCGAGGACGCTGCTGCTGACGGTGTCGGCGTTCCTGGTGGATCTGGCGGCCGGCGTCGTGGCCGGTACGATGGCCGCCGCGCGTCCCGACGGTCGTCGCGCACGCCTTCTCAACACCACGGGACTGGTGCTCTACTCGCTGCCCAGCTTCTGGCTCGGACTCGTGGCGATCATGGTCTTCGCGCGCAACCTCGGGTGGTTCCCCGCCGGCGGCATGCACGCGCCCGACAGCGCCTGGCTCGGCCCCGGCGCGAGGCTCGGCGACGTGCTCCGGCACCTGGTGTTGCCGGTGCTGGTGCTGGGGCTCGGCAACTTCGCGGTCACGGCCCGACACGTCCGCACCAGCGTGGCGAGGGTGCTGGACAGCGACTGGATCCTCGCGGCGCGCGCGCGCGGCATCCCCGAGCGTCGTGTGCTCTGGCGTCACGGTCTGCGCGGGGCGCTGTTGCCCGTCTTCACGCTGGCCGGCCTGAGCCTGCCGGGGCTGTTCGGCGGCGCGGTCGCGGTGGAGGAGGTCTTCGCCTGGCCCGGGCTCGGGCGCGTGGCGGTGCAGGCGCTTCTGGCGCGGGACTATCCGGTGATCATGGCGGTGACGGTGGTGGTGGCGATCATGGTGACCCTGGGCTCGTTGCTGGCCGACCTCGGCTGCCGCTGGGCTGACCCCCGCCTGCGCCTGGACGGCCGCGGGCAGGAGGTGCGCTGATGGGAAACGGCGCGCGACTCGCCATCGCGGATCCCGCTACCCGCGCTGCCCGCGTCGACCTGCGCGTCGGCGTGGCGCTGGCCGTGGCCGGACTGATTGCTGCGGCGGCGGCCGGCTTGGTGGCGCCGGGCGACCCGGCGGCGCTCGGCCCCGCGGGCGAGGCGCTGCGGGCGCCCTCGTCGCAGCACTGGCTGGGCACCGATGCGCTCGGCCGCGATGTCCTGGCGCGCGTGCTCCACGGCGGGCGCGTGTCGCTGCTGGTCGGCTGGTCGACCATGGTCCTGGCGACGGTCCTGGGCACCATCGTGGGTCTGACCGCGGGGTTGGGGCCGCGCCGGCTGCGCCAGCTCATGACCGGTGTCATCGACCTTTTCCTCGCCTTTCCCGGCATCTACCTGGTCCTGTTGCTGGTGGCGGTATCGCGA
>CAZJMO010000063.1:0-11926 GCA_964547085.1 uncultured Fibrobacteraceae bacterium
TGCGGCGGGTGTCGGCATTTTTCAGCGAGTTGCCGCTGGTGACGGTGGTCGTGGATTAGGCCGAGACGAAGGAACGCCATGAAGAAGCGCGAGACCACGGTCGAACCGGGAGCCATCCGCATCTGGTCGGAATCCTTCCCCGCCGACGGTCCGGGCTGCCTGCTCATCGGCGGCGCCGGCACCATCAGCGCCTTCTGGCCCGACAGCTTCTGCCAGGGCCTCGCGGCGCACGGCTACGAGGTCCTCCGCTACGACCATCGCGACACCGGTTGGTCCACGCAGATCGACTTCGAGGCCCATCCCTACGACCTCGACGACCTGGTCGCCGACGCCCTCGCGGTGCTCGACGCCAACGAGATCCAGCGCGCCCACGTGGTCGGCCATTCCATGGGCGGGTTCATCGCGCAGCTGCTCGCCGTCGACCATCCCGACCGTGTCCGTTCGCTCACCAGCATCGCGTCGCACACCGCCGGGCCGGACGTCCCGCCGCCGCCGACCGATACCTGGGACATCCTGCTGGCCAACAAACCCACCGGCGATTTCGACGCTGACCTGCCCGGCTACCTCAAGGTGTGGCGCCATCTCAACGGCGACCTGCCGCTCAACGAGGCCATGGCCACGGCCTACACGCGTCAACTCTACGCGCGCAACACCGCCACGCTGTCCGCGCGCAACCACGTCGCGGCGCAACGCGGCATGCGCGACCGCACCTCGATCCTCGGGACCGTGCACATGCCGACCCTGGTGATCCACGGCGAGGAGGATCCGCTTGTGCCCGCGGTCGGCGGCCGCTTGACCGCCGAGGCGATCCCGGGCGCGACGTTCCTGACGTTGCCGGGCGCCGGTCACGTGTTCTTCAATCGGGACACCTGGCGGACCATCGAGTCGGCGCTCGCGCCGCACTTTGCCGCGGCCGAGTAGTGCGGTATGCTGGGAGTCGAACCTCAGCCGATGGAGCGTGAACGATGCCTTGCCGTCTCGTCGCCCTTTTCCTCGCCGTCGCCGCCGGAACCGTCGCCGCCGAGGCGCCTCCCGTGCTCGTGCACGACGCGAGGATCGAACTCGACATCGACGCGCACCGGGTGACCGTCGAGGACCGGCTGACCGTACCGGCCGGCGGCGACTCGATCTCCCTGGACCCCGGCTGCACCGTCACCGGCGCGCCGCTGCGGATCGGAGCCGACGGACACGCGACGGTCGCCTACCGTTTCGACGCCCACCAGCCCACCGACGAGGTCCGCTTCTCCCGCGAGAACGTCGGCGGCGAGATCACCGCGACCGTCGGTGACGAAGGCGTCTGGCTCTCGGGCGCCAGCGCCTGGCTGCCCGCGGCCGACGGCGCGCTGACGGCCGGGCGCTTCGAGGTCGTCACGCCGCCCGGTTGGTATCCCGTGATGAGCGGCGAGATGGAGGAACAGTTCGACCGCGACGGCCGCCGGCACACCGTCTACCGGATCGACGCGCCCATCGACGATGTCGCGCTCGTCGCCAACCGCTTCACGGTGATGGAGCGCGAGCACGGCGGCGTGACGATGCGCACCTGCTTCCTCGAGCCGGACGACAAGCTGACCGCCCTCTACCTCGAACGCACCGCGCATTACCTCGACCTCTACGCCGACCTGCTCGGCCCGTATCCGTACGCGTCGTTCACCACGGTCGAGAACTGGTTCCCCACCGGCTACGGCCTGCCCGGCTGGACGCTTCTCGGTTCGCAGGTGCTGCGTCTGCCGTTCATCCCGTACACCAGCTTCGGCCACGAGATCTGTCACAACTGGTGGGGCAATTCGGTCTTCGTCGACAGCGAGAGCGGCAACTGGTGCGCGGGCTTGACGTTCTGGTGCGCCGACTACCTCTACAAGCTGGAGGAATCCGCGGCCGCGGCGCGGGCGTACAGGCGCAACCAGCTCAAGGACTACGCCGCGTACGTGGGCGGCCACCCCGAACGCGACTTCGCCCTGACCGCGTTCACGGCGCGTCACAGCGGCGCCACGCGCGCCGTGGGCTACGGCAAGAGCATGATGGTCTGGCACATGCTCGAGCAAGAAATCGGACGTGATACCGTGCTCCGTGCACTGCGCTCGGTATACACCGACTTCCGCGGCCGTCGCGCCTCCTGGAGCGACTTTTTCGCCGCCCTCGAACAGGCCTCCGACCGCGATCTCGGCGCCTTCCGCGCACAGTGGCTCGAACGCACGGGCGCGCCAGCGCTCACCCTGGCCGACGTCGCGCGCGACGGCGATCGCCTCGCCTTCACCCTGCGTCAGACCGAGCCTGCGTACGACCTTCTGGTGCCCGTCGCGGCCGGTGCCGTCCGCCGTGCCGTGCGCCTGACCGGACGCGAGCAACGCTTCACCATCGAAGCGTCCGGCGCCGCGGATCTGACGATCGATCCCGACAACGACATCTTCCGCAGCCTCGATCCCAGCGAGATCGAGCCCACGCTGAGCCGCGTCCTGGCGGCCGGCTACCACGTCTTCGTGCCGCCCAGGGGCAACGCGCTGATGCGGTCGGCGACCGGGCGGTTCGCGCGGGTGTTCTGCGAGTGCGACGTCCCCGACATCCGCACCGACGGCGTCCCCGATTCGGCGGCCGTCAACGTGCTGGTCAACCCCGCGCCGGACATCCTCAGCAAACGGCTGCCGGCCGAACTCCAGGTGCACGGCGACCTCGTCTTCGTGGCCGGTCGCCGCGTCGGCCTGAAGGACCACGACATCGTCTTCGCCGCGGCGTCGCCCGGCGGCGGGGTCGATCTGGTGATCCTCACGCGCAGCGCGCCACGACTGGGCAAGCTGGGCGGTCGCCTCGGACACTACGGCAAGTACAGCTGGCTCCTGTTTCCCGCCGGAGCCGGCCCGACCATCAAGGGGAACTGGACACCGATCGGCAACCCGCTCGCCGCGACGTTGCCGTAGATCCTCCGGGAGGGAGAGTGAATCGGGTGATCGACGCCATCGCACGACGGCCGTGGGGGAACGCCCTGGCCCTGATTCCGTTGCTGCTGCTCTGCAGCTGCGAATTCGACACCTACGAACCGGACATCGACAGCAGTATCCGCTGGCGAACGGTCGCCCCGCCGCCCATGCCGTTCCATGATCTCGTGATCACCGACAGCGAGATGATCGTCGCGACCGGCGCCTGTGCGCTGATGTCCGGGGACGGACGGACGTGGGAGAGCATCGGGCCGGATTGGTCGGGGCCCATGCAGATCCGCTACCTGGCCGCGGACGGCGCGGGCAACGTGTACGCGGTGTCGCAATGGGGCGGCCTGGCCGTGCGGCGCGGTGGCGTGTGGCAGGAGATTCCGTTCGAGGACGCGCATATCCACGGCATCGCCCTGGATCCGGAGGGCACGCTGTGGGTCTGCGGCGTGCGAAACGGGGCGTTGCTGGCGCGGTTGATCGGGGATGCGTGGGAGATCCTGCCGACGCCGTCGGGGTTCACGGAGCTCGACGGCGTCGTCGCACTGGGCCCCGACCACGCGGTCGTCTTGTGGAACTTCACCGGGACGGTGCGATTCCAGGGCGGCGTCTGGACCTGGCTCGAGGGCGGCGCGGAGGCGTCGGAACTGTGGGGCGACGGGCAGAGCGAGATCCTGGAACAGACCTCCGACGGGCTCGTGCGTCTGCAGGGGGACGCCTTCGTCCCGGTCGACGATTCCTTTCCCGACGGCAGCTGGAATGCGGTGGACGTGCTGCCGGACGGGACGCTGGCTGTCGGGGGTTACGACGGGGCCGTGGCGATTCGCCGCGACGGGGTCTGGAGCGAAATCCCGATCCCGGAGTCCATATCGATCGACAGTTCCGTATCCCGCGTGCGTCGGCTCGTCCTGGACACCCCGACCTCGCTGTTCGCGCTCACCGGCCGCCATGCGTTCCACTGGGATGGCGACACGTGGACGGCGTTGTCGGACATCGCACCGCGGTTGCGGGGTTTCTACCGCGACAACGACCCGACGGAGTGGATGCCGGAACCGGGCGTCTGCGGAGACGAGGGCACGGTGGCGTCGTTGCCGGGCACGCCTCCGAGCTTCAACTACTGGTACGGATTGAAATGGGTCCGGAGCGACGTCGTCGCGGCGACATACACCAGCAACGGGCCTGTCGCCCTCACCCGAGATCGCCACACGTGCGGGATCAACACCCGCCTGTCGACCCACGTCGCACGCGCGGACTACCGGGCCATCACGGCGGGTACGTCCACGATGGTGGTCGCCGTGGGAGACGCGGGAATGATCCGCCAGGGCTACGGCGGCCTGCAACAGGATGTCGACGCCGGCGTGACCGTCGATCTGCACGACGTCTGGTGCAGCGTGTCGGACGGGATGTGGTGGGCGGTCGGCGACGAGGGCACGCTGCTGTTCCGGCACGGCAGCCGCTGGGACCCGGCGCAGCAGATCACCGACCGCGACCTGCGCGGCGTCTGGGGCCGCGGCCCCGACGAGGTCTACGTCGCCGGCGCGGGCGGACTGGTGATGCGCTGGGACGGTGCGCAGTGGCTGGACATGGCGTGTCCGCTCGAGTCGGATCTGCTGGCGATCGCGGGGTCGCCCGTGGGGTCCCTCTGGGTCGTCGGCCGCGGTGGCGCCGCCGCGTATCACGACGGGGAGCAGTGGCATGAGGTCGCCGTTCCACGTGCGGACGACCTCGTCGACGTGTGTGTGCCGTCGCACCGCCGGGCGTTCCTGATGACCGCCGACGGCGAGGTCGTCGAGTACATGCGTACGAATCCCTGACGGCGCGCCGTTGACGCGGCGCCGCGGGCGTCCTATACCTTGATGGCACACATCGACATTGTTCAGATCCCACACACCAAGGAGCCGTCATGAGCAAGTACGACGCCCTGCAGCCCAAGGCCGTCTGGCAGATCTTCGGCGCGATGGCCGCGATCCCCCACGGCGGCGGCAACGAGACCGCCGTCCAGGCCATGTTCAAGCAGTGGGCCGCCGATCGCGGTCTGGAATGCCTGCAGGACAAGGTCGGCAATCTGCTGATCCGTATTCCGGCGACCAAGGGGCTGGAGAAGGCGGCGCCGATCTTGGTGCAGGGGCACGTGGACATGGTCTGTGAGAAGAACTCGGACACGAAGCACGATTTCGAGAAGGACCCGCTCAAGCTCAAGGTCGACGGCGACTGGGTCTCCGCGGACGGCACGACGCTCGGCGCGGACAACGGCATCGGCGTGTCCATGGGGCTGGCGCTGGCCGATGACAAGACGGCCAAGCACGGTCTGATCGAGGTCCTCCTGACGGTGGACGAGGAGCGCGGGCTGACCGGCGCGGCGGGCGTGCAGCCCGGATGGATCCAGAGCAAGCGGATGATCAACCTGGACAGCGAGGAAGACAGCGCGCTGTTCATGGGTTGCGCCGGCGGACGCGACAGCATCTTCACCATGACGCTGCGCGGGGGCAAGGCGCCCAAGACCATGGTCGGCCGCAAGGTCGTTCTGAAGGGTCTCAATGGCGGCCACAGCGGACTGGAGATCCACCTCGGCCGCGGCAACGCCAACAAGCTGCTGGCGCGCGCGCTGCATTACGCCGCGAAGAAGCTGACGGTCCGGGTGTCGCAGTTCGACGGCGGCATGTTGCGCAACGCGATCCCGCGCGAGGCCGAGGCGCGGGTGCTCGTCGCGGCGGACGAGGCGCGCGAGTTCAAGAAGCTGATCGACGCCTTCCTGCAGCGCGTAAAGGCCGAGGAACTGGCGGATTCGGACCCGGGCTTCGAATGGCGCGTGGGCTCGTGCAAGGTGGAGAAGGCGTGGAGCGTTGCCGAGACGCACCGCCTGCTCTGCCTGCTGACGGCGATTCCGCACGGAGTGCTCGGCATGAGTCGCGCCATCGACGGCCTCGTGGAGACCAGCAACAACCTGGGCGTGGTCGCCACCAAGGGGAACAAGGTGCGCATCGTCATCTGCAGCCGCAGCTCGGTGATGAGCAAGCTCGACGACCTCGTCGGGCAGCATCTGGCGCTCGCGGGCATGGCCGACACCGCGATCGAGCAGCCCGAGGGATATCCCGCGTGGCAGCCGAACCTGAAGTCGCCGATCCTCGCGACCACCATCGCGCGGTACGAGAAGCTCTTCGGCAAGAAGCCCGAGCTGCAGGCGATCCACGCGGGCCTCGAATGCGGCCTGCTGCTCGAGAACTATCCGGACCTCGACATCGTCAGCTTCGGCCCGACGATCAAGGGCGCGCATTCGCCGGCGGAAAAGGTCCAGATCAGCTCCGTCCAGAAGATATGGAAACTCTTCACCGCGCTGGTCGAAGATCTGGCGAAGTAGTCCCTTCCGGGAGCGGGGAGGCGGGCGCTGTGGAGCGCCCGCCTCCTGTTTGAAGATCGTCAATGTTTGCAATCGTTTCTCCGGATTTCGGCCCGCGATTCGGCGCGGCGCCATAATTCATCCACACGTTATCCACATCTTTTGGAAGTTTTCCCCGAGTGCCTCCTTGACGACCGGGAACGCCCTAACTCGTTGTCGGGAAACATTTTGATTTTGATGTGATGATATTCAAAAAATCCGGACGATGGGTGGACCCGCGATTTGCTCGTCGAAAACAAGGCCGTTTGTGGATAAGGTGGACCGCGTAGGGTGGGTCTCCCGGTGCTTGCCTAGTCGGCTGTGGCAAACCACTTTTCCGGTACCGAAGACACCGCCGGCCGGCGTTGTGCACGCGTTAACCGGTCGGTCTGGCTCTCCAACGTCAGAGGTGGAACAATGGCGGTGACAGGCGCGGCGGGCGATCGCGGGCCCAAGGTCCGGAGCGATTGCTGGATCGGGGTGGAGATCCGAGAAAGTGGCGGCGTGGAGATCGCGCTGCAGTCGAAGGTCGCCGGCATGTACGGCGACAGCATCCGTCAGCTCATCCAGGACGGTTGCGAGGCGCTCGGTGTGGCCCACGCACAGGTGGACGTCGTGGACCAGGGAGCGTTGCCCTTCGTCCTGGCGGCGCGGCTGGAGTGTGCGGTCAAGCGTGCCCTGCCCGACTGCACCGCCGAGTTCCTGCTGCCGATGTCGCCGAAGTGCGAGTACGCGAGCACGCGGGACCGCCTGCGCCGTTCGCGGCTGTACCTGCCCGGCACGCAGCCCAAGCTCTTCGTGAACGCCGGCCTGCACGGCCCCGATGGCGTGATCCTCGACCTCGAGGACGCCGTGGCGCCCGCCGAGAAGGACGCCGCCCGCGCCATGGTCCGCAACGCCCTGCGCGCGGTGGACTTCATGAAGGCCGAGCGCATGGTCCGGATCAACCAGGGCGCGATGGGACTGGAGGATCTGGCGTGGGTCGCGCCGCACAACGTGCACCTGATTCTCATCCCCAAGGTCGAGCATGCCGAGCAGGTCACGGCCGTGGCCGAGCGGCTGGCCGAACTGGCGCCGGGCCGCGAGGTTTTCCTGATGCCGATCATCGAGTCGGCCCTGGGCGCCTGGAAGGCCTACGAGATCGCGGCGTCGCACCCGAGCGTGTGCAGCCTGGCGATCGGCCAGGAGGACTACACCGCCGACATCGGCACGCAGCGCACCCTCGAGGGCACCGAGAGCTTCTGGGCGCGGGCGCAGGTTCTCAACGGCGCGCGTGCGGCCGGGGTCCAGCCCATCGACACCGTCTTCAGCGACGTCACCGACATGGACGGCCTGCGCGCCTCGGTGCTCGAAGCCAAGGGCATGGGCTATGTCGGCAAGGGCTGTATCCACCCGCGGCAGATCCCGGTGGTGCACGACGCGATCGCGCCGGCACAGAAGGAGATCGACCGCGCGGTGAAGATCGTGCGGGCGTTCGAGGAGGCGCAGGCGCGCGGTGTCGGTGTCGTTTCGCTGGGCAGCAAGATGATCGACGCACCCGTGGTCAAGCGGGCGGTCACGACGGTCGAGACCGCGGTCCTGGTCGGCAAGCTGTCGGCGGATTGGCGCGACGAGGACGCGGGTTAGGACAAGCCATGGGCAGGATGCGACACGGCGGGGACGGCGGGATCGTCTGGTCCAGCGACGGCGGGACCATGTGCCCGGAGTGCGGGCGGCCGCAAGGCGATTGTGTCTGTCGCGTCGAGTCCGACGCCCCGGCCGGCGACGGCGTGGTCCGCGTCAGTCGTGAGGTGAAGGGGCGCCGCGGCAAGGCGGTCACGACGATCCGCGGCCTCGCGCTGGACACCGCGGCGATCGACGATCTGGCGCGCGATCTCAAGCGCGCGTGCGGGACCGGCGGCAGCGTCAAGGGCGGTGTCGTGGAGATCCAGGGCGAGAAACGCGAGCAGGTGGCCGGGTTGCTGCGCGACCGCGGGTACACCGTGAAGGTCGCCGGAGGATGATGGTCCGGGCCGCTGCGTCGATCACGGCGGCCCGTTTCTCGTCGCGCGCACCCTTGACAGTTCCGACGACATCTTCCATACTTTGATCGGTAGCCGTACAAAGTTGTCGGCGCCATTTCTGCCGATCCCCGCGACCGCCCGTCCCTAAACGATGCGGAGGCCCACGGTGCGTTCATCGATTTCGTGTTCCCTTGCTCTCGCCGTCGTCCTGCTCCTGCTGGTGGTTGCCGGTTGCAGCGAGCGGGATCTGTCCGAACTCGCTCCGGCGCCCGCCAACGACGATCCGGTGGTCTTCGACGACGCCTTCGGCGACGGCGTGGATTACCAGGCGTTCCTCGGTTCGCAGGTCGATGCCGTGAACATCGACACCGACCAGTTCTACGTCGGGACGGCGTCTCTCAGGATCACCGTGCCCGGCCCCGACGCCACCAACGGCACCTACGCGGGCGGCGCGTTCACGGCCGTGGACTACCGCGACTTCTCGTCCTACGACGCCCTGGTCTTCTACGCGAAGTCGAGCGTCAACTCCACGCTCGACGTGGCGGGTCTCGGCAACGACAACACCGGAAACTCGCTCTACACCGCTGAACGCGCGGACATTCCGCTGACGACCGAGTGGTCCCTGGTGGTCGTCCCGATCCCCGATCCCTCGCGCCTGACCGTCGAGCGCGGTCTGTTCTTCTTCGCCGAGGGGCACGAGAACAACCAGGGCTTCACGGTCTGGTTCGATGAGATCCGCTTCGCGCAGGTGGGCACCATCACCAGCCCGCGGCCGAAGATGGCCACGCGCACCGTGGAGACCTTCATCGGGGCCACCGTCGAACCCGAAAACACCCGCGTCACGTTTGCGATCAACGGCGAGGACACCGACATCGCACACTCGCCGGGCTATTTCGACTACCAGTCCTCGGATGAAACGGTGGCCACGGTCGAGGGCGGCGAGATCACCGTCGTCGGCGGCGGGACGGCCATGGTCACGGCCAGGCTCGACACGATCGACGTCGAGGGTGCGATCACGCTGAACGTCCTCGCGCCGCCCGCCGAGCCGGCACCGGCGCCGACGTATGCCGAGGCCGACGTCATCTCCCTGTTCAGCGACCCGTACGACGACGTGCCTGTGGATTTCTGGCGTGCGGAGTGGAGCGTGTCCGGGCCGGTCGAGG
The DNA here is from genome assembly GCA_964547085.1 of uncultured Fibrobacteraceae bacterium. Lineage (GTDB taxonomy): Bacteria > Krumholzibacteriota > Krumholzibacteriia > LZORAL124-64-63 > LZORAL124-64-63 > Glo-17. The sequence continues at coordinate 9,461 of CAZJMO010000063.1, forward strand.
ATCTCGCCATCGGCGAGGACGCGGTCAAGGTCTACACCGACCTCGTCTTTGCCGGAATCGAGTTCGCCACGCCGCCCATCGACGCCTCGGCCATGACGCACGTCCGTGTGGACGTGTGGGTCCCGTCGGGGACGATCTTCCGGTTCAAACTGGTCGACTTCGGCGACGACGGCGTTTACAACCTGCCCATCGACGAGGCGGAACTCACGTTCCACTCGCTCACCGATCCGGCTTTCGAGGCCGGCGGGTGGAACGTCTTGGATATTCCCCTGTCGCAGTTCGGCCTGGACGGTCGCGCGCACCTGGCGCAGATCGTCATCTCATCGCCGGACGCCGACACGGTCTTCCTGGATAACCTCCTGTTCCACCGCTAGTATGGAACACCGCATCGAAGGAACGAACAAGAGGAGGCGGTGGCTTGAACGGCAAGGGAATGATCTGGAAGGGCGCCCGACGGAAGGACCCTGAGAGTCCGCGACCGCTCGCCGGAGCGGTGCTGCGGATGATCTGGCGCCAGCGCCGCATCTCGCGAGCCGAGATCGCGAAGCAGGCCCAGCTGTCGCGCTCGACGGTGTCGGAGGTGGTCGGCGAACTACTGCCCACCGGACTCGTCACCGAGGTCGGGATCGGCGAATCGCGCGGCGGACGCCGACCCATCATCCTCGAGTTCCGTGACGACATCGCGGTGATTCTGGGCGTGGAGATGGGAGCCGCACACGTGGGCGTGGCGCTCACCGATCTCCGCGGCCGGGTCCTGGCCTGGCGCGATCGCGAATTCCCCGTACGGAACGAGCCGGTCGCTTCCCGTGAACTGGTTTCCGCCCTCTGCGACGAATGTCTTTCCGAGGCCGCCGCCGACCGCGCGCTGGTCGGGATCGGCGTCGCGGTGCCCAGTCCGGTGGATCCCGCGCGACCGGACCGCCTGTCCGAGGTGGTCATGCCGAACTGGCAAGGAAGCCTCGGTCTCGACGGGATGGCGGACCGGTTCGGCGTCCCGCTCATGGTGGACAACGACGCCAACCTCGGCGCCCTGGCCGAGCACTGGTGGGGCGCCGGACGCGACATCGACAACTTCGCGTACATCAAGGTGGCCACCGGCGTCGGTTGCGGCCATGTGATCGGCGGCGATATCTACCGCGGATCGACGGGTGTCGCCGGTGAGATCGGCCATATGGCCATCGCGCCGCAGGGCAAACAATGCGTCTGCGGACTGCGCGGTTGTCTGGCGACGCTGGTCGGATCCCAGGTCCTCGTCGATCGCGTCGTCGAGATGCTGCCGGATCACCGGGACAGCGTGCTGGCCGGCCGCGAACTGACAATGGCCGACATCGAGAACGCGGCGCTCGGCGGCGACGAACTCGCGCGCCGTGTGGTCGCCGAGGCGGCCGAGAATCTGGGCATCGCGGTGGCCGGTCTGCTCAATCTCATGAACCCGTCGATGGTCGTCTTCGGCGGTGCCCTCGCCGACCTCGGGGACCTGCTTCTCGATCCGATCCGCGAGACGGTGCGGCGCCGGACCCTGGTGAGTCTGGTCGCGGCGGCCGAGTTGTGCGTGAGCGATCTCGGCCCGCGGTCGGTTGCCGTCGGCGCGGCGACGATGGTGCTCAAGGAGGCCCTCGCCGACAACCGCCTCTTCCCGCGGATCGACGGTACGGCCGACGCCGTGGCGGGAGGCTCCTGATCATGATCCGCCGGGACGCAATGATCGCGGCGGCCGCACTGATCCTGGCCCTGGCCCTGGCGATTGCCGGCGGGGGCTGCTCTTCGTCCAGCACCGGCCCCGAGGAGATCACCGTGCTCTGGCAGGACGATTTCGACGGTCCGGCCGGTCAGTTGCCGGACGCGGCGAAGTGGCGCTTCGATGTCGGCACCGGCTGGGGGAACGAGCAACTCGAGTGGGACACCGACCGCCCCGAGAACGTGTCTCTCGACGGTGACGGAAACCTGGCCATCGTCGCCCGTGAGGAACAGTTCGAGAACTGCGACTACACCTCGGGCCGCATCACCACCTACGGACTGTTCGCGCATACGCACGGCCGCTTCGAGGCCCGCATCAAGCTGCCCGTGGGACAGGGCCTCTGGCCGGCGTTCTGGATGCTGGGCAACGATTACAAGACCGCGATCTGGCCCGCCTGCGGCGAGATCGACATCCTGGAATACCGTGGACAGGAGCCCAACAACATCATCGGCAGCCTACACGGGCCGGGATACTCGGGCGCCACACCGATCACCGGACACTTCGTCCTGCCGGGCGATGGTTTCGACCAGGCGTTCCACGTCTTCGCCATTGAATGGGACGAGGACGGCATTTCCTGGCTGGTGGACAACGTCGTCTACCAGCGTCGCTCTCCCGCCGACCTGCCGTCGGGTTCTGCCTGCACCTGTTCGGCGTCACCGGCACGGCCTGGTCTGTGAGCATGCTGTTCTTCGCCCTGCCCACCTCCACCGCCATCTACATCCTCAGCT
>CAZJMO010000064.1:0-611 GCA_964547085.1 uncultured Fibrobacteraceae bacterium
GTGACCTGGACGGCGCCGTCGGCGAGGACGGCTTGATCGAGGACGGCGACGCGATGGACTGGTCCGGCTCGCTGAGCGTCGATCGCGGCACGGTCGTGGTCCGACGCGTGATCCTCTTCGAGCGCCCCTTCGACTCCGTGGTGCGCCCGCGGACCGACCGGCACACCGTCGCCTGGATCAGCCACACCGGCGGCCATTACGACGGCCTGGTGATCGAGATCATCGAGCCGCCGCACAACGGCCAGGGCCCGGGCAACGACAACGGCCAGGGCACCGTCGAGCCCGAGACCCCCAACGTCCTGCACTTCACGACCCCCGCCTTCACTCAGGACTTCGTCGTCGACGAACTGGCCGACCTCGACCAGATCTACGAGGTCGAGCCCGCCGGCAACGCCATCCACTTCGTCGGCTTCAACCTGAGCGACCTGGATGCCTGCCCCAAGGGCTTCCTCGCCGGCGTCTGGTGTGACGATCCCGAGACCGACGACGGCAGCGGCACCTTCTGCGGTCGCTGGACCGGGCTGTACGGTCAGATCCAGGGCCACATGCAGGGCGCCTACGGCTACAACGAGGCCGGCGAACCCGTGTTCTTCGGCAAGTACATCACGTGC
>CAZJMO010000064.1:714-11903 GCA_964547085.1 uncultured Fibrobacteraceae bacterium
ATACAGGGGACAGGGACCCGCTCCGGCAACGGGGCGGGTCCCTTCGTGTCCCGAGTTGTCCAAGGTCCGACCGTGGTGCTACGTTTACATCCAGGCTCGCACGCCAACCAAGGATGAAACCATGCGGACCTTGTCGTTGAAGCTGATCCCCGGAAATGGTGTCCGCATCGAGGTGATGACCGACGCGGTACTGGCGGCCCTGGACCATCATCTGCTAACGTGACGGCCATGAAAACCTCCCGGCGCATCCTGCGCACCGTCGGTTCGGCCCTGGTCCCCCGCTCGCTGCAGTCGCAGATGATCCTGCTGCTGGGCGCCCTGGTGCTGGTGCAGATCGCCATCAGCGGCGTCATCTTCGGCAGCCTCATCGCCGACGTGACCGAAGCCCAGATCGGCAAGCGGGCGCTCGACATCGCCAAGTCGGTGGCGCGCGATCCACTCGTCCACGGCGCGCTCGCGAACAGCGGCGCCGAGGGCGCGGTCCAGGAGCTGGCCGAATCGGTCCGCCAGGCCACGGGCGCCGAATACGTCGTGGTCTGCGACAGCACGGCTCGCCGCCTCTCGCATCCCGACACCTGGAAGATCGGCCTGCACTTCGTGGGCGGCGACACCGGTCCGGTGCTCGAAGAGGGACTCAGCTACACGTCCAAGGCGGTCGGCACGCTCGGACCGTCGCTGCGCGGGTTCGCCCCCGTGCGCGGAGACGACGGGACGATCCTCGGCTTCGTCGCGGTCGGCTACCTGCTCGAGGACGTGGACCGCATCGTGCACGGCCATCAGCTCCAGCCGCGTGTCTGGGTCTTCATGATGGCGCTGGTCGGCCTGCTCGCCGCAGTGATGATCACCGACCACTTCAAGAAGGCCATCCTCGGCCTCGAGCCGCGCCAGATCGCGTCGTTGTACCAACAGCGCAGCACCATCCTGGAGACCATCCGCGAGGGCGTCGTGGCGATCGACCCGGACGGCCTGATCCAGCTCGCCAATCCCGCGGCACGCCGGGCCCTGGACCTGGACCCGGCGGTCGAACTGGTCGGCCGCCCCGTGCGCGAGATCTTCCCCCGCGCCGGCATGGACGATGTCCTGCGGGACGGCCGCGAGATCCTCGACCGCGAGGTCGTCCGCAACGGCCGGGAGCTCATCGTCAACATGATTCCCGTCCGCCACGAGGGTCGCATCGTGGGCGTGGTCGCCAGCTTCCGCCGCAAGGACGAGCTGGATCAGCTCGCCCGCGAACTCTCCAGTGCGCAGGAATACTCAGAGATGCTGCGTGTCCAGGCGCACGAACACTCCAACCACCTGCACACCATCGCCGGCCTGATCCAGATCGAGGCCCACCAGGAAGCGCTGGACCTGATCCTGAGCGAGTCGATGGACTACCAGGACATCATCCGCTTCCTCGCCGATGCGGTCCCTGACCCCACGCTGTCGGGACTGATCCTGGGCAAGCTCAACCGCGCCAGCGAGCTCAAGGTCGCGTTCGTCGTGGACCGCGAGAGCACGATGCGCGAGCTACCCGAATGGCTCGACCCGCAGCGGCTGGTCACCATCCTCGGCAACCTCCTGGACAACGCCCTCGAAGCCGCAGTCGCCGGTCCGACGCGTCCTGCCGGAATCCACCTGTCGATGACCGACCTCGGACACGACCTGGTCTTCGAGATCGAGGACACCGGCGCGGGCATCCCCGACGACCAGCAGGACCACGTCTTCACCAAGGGCGTGACGTCCAAGCCGACTCCGGGCCACGGCGTCGGCCTCTATCTGGTAGCCGAAAACCTGCGCGAGCTGGGCGGCGCGATCACCGTGGAGCGCGGCTCGCTGGGCGGCGCGATCCTGACTGTGATCATCCCCAAGACGAGGAGCGACAACGGATGACTCCACTGCGCGTCCTGGTCGTCGAGGACGACCCCCGCATCGCCGACCTGCACCGTCGCTTCACCGAAAAGGTGGACGGCTTCACCGTCGTCGGCGTGGCCGGCACGCTCGAAGACGCCGCCGAGCAGGCCGCCGTCCTCGAGCCCGACCTGATCCTGCTGGATCTCTACTTCCCCGAGGGCAGCGGGCTGGACCTGCTGCGTCGGCTCCGCGCCGAGGGGCGACAGGTCGACGTCATCCTGGTGACGGCCGCCAAGGAGGTCGCGACGCTCCAGGACGCGGTCCGCGGCGGCGCGTTCGACTACATCATCAAGCCGGTCGTGTTCACGCGGTTCGAGGAGTCGCTGCAAAAGTTCCGGGCGCTGCGGGAGCGGCTCGACGGCGGCCAGCTGCTCGAGCAGGACGAGGTCGACCGCATGCTGCGCAGCGGCGCCGACGGCGCCCGCTACGACGCCGCGGCCATGCCCAAGGGCATCGATCCGTTGACCCTGCGCAAGATCACGGCGGTCTTCGACGAGGGTCACGTCGACGGCCTCAGCGCCGAGGACGTCGCCGCCCGCGTGGGCGCCAGCCGGTCCACCGCGCGGCGTTACCTGGAGTACCTCGTCGGCACCGGCGCGCTGGAGGCGGACGTGGCCTACGGCGGGGTCGGACGCCCGCAGCGGCGTTACCGACGGCCCGGGCGCGCCTGATCACCGACCATGGGAAACACGAAGCCCCCGACCCTGATGTCGGGGGCTTCGCGTTGTTCGCCGGGACGAATCGAGTCGAATCAGATGAACATCTGAGCCAGCGTGTAACCCACCAGGCAGGCGGTCACGACGCCGATCAGGCCGGGGATCATGAAGCTGTGGTTGAAGTACCACTTGCCGATCTTGGTGGTGCCGGTGATGTCGAAGTTCACCGTGGCGATGTCGCTGGGGTAGTTCGGGATGAAGAAGTACCCGTAGCAGGACGGCATGATACCGATCAGCAGCGCCGGCGACAGGCCCATGCCCAGCGCGACAGGCAGCATCATGCGGCAGGTGGCGGCCTGGCTGTTGATCACGACCGAGACCACGAACATGGCCAGGGCGAAGGTCCACGGGTAGCTGTTGACCATCTGCGTGATGCCGTGCTGGAAGCTCGGCATGGCGAATTTGAAGTAGGTGTCGCTCATCCAGGCGATGCCGAAAATGGCGATCGCGGCGACCATGCCGGACTTGAAGACCACGCCCTCGGGCACCTTGGCGGTCTTGGTCTTGGTCACCAGCAGGATGACGCCGCCGAACGCGAGCATCATCATCTGGATCACGACCGACATCTTGATCGGCTTGTCGGCGTCGCCGATGATCCGGATGTCCTTGAACATGGCGATGCAGACGATCGTCACCAGCGCGAGCAGGAACAGGAGCACGGCGTTGCGCGCCGAGGCGGGCAGCTTCTCGTCCAGCGTGGTCGCCGTGGTGTTCTCGATCTGGTCCTTCCACAGGGGATCCTGCAGACGCTTCTGGTAGTCGGGGTCGTCGGTCAGTTCCTTGCCCCGCCGCATGCTCCACAGCGACTGCGCGAGCACGCCGATGAGCGTGGCCGGGACGGTCACCGAGAGGATGGACAGCAGGGTGATGCTGTCGGTGAGACTCGACATCTGCGCCAGGTAGTAGACCACCGCCGCGGAGATCGGGCTGGCGGTGATGCCCATCTGGCTCGCCACCGACGACGAGGCCATGGGGCGCTCGGGACGGATGCCGTTCTTGAGCGCCACGTCGCCGATGATCGGCATGACCGAGTACACGGCGTGGCCGGTGCCCAGCAGGAAGGTCATGAACCAGGTCACCAGCGGGCCCAGGATCGTGACCCGCTTGGGGTGCGCGCGCAGGATCCGCTCGGCCACCTGGAGCATGTACTTGAGTCCGCCCGCGGCTTCGAGCACCGAGGCGCAGGTCACGACCGCCATGATGATCAGCATCACGGTGATCGGGGGGCTGGTGGGCGGCATCTGGAAGATGAAGACCTCGACGACGAGCCCGATGCCCGACACGACACCCAGACCGATGCCGCCGTAGCGGCTGCCGATGTAGAGCATCAGGAGCAGGAAGGCAAACTGCAGGTACAGCATGAACGACCCCTTGGCTGAGGCGTGATACCGGAACCGGTGTCCGGTGAGCTTGCCTGCGGCGGTTCCGGGGTGAACTGCCGGTTAACGGGTTAACAAGCCTGGGGGAATGCTAGGAATCCGTAGAGAAAAGGGAAAGATTACCGGTAAAACGGGGATATTCGGCATTCCGGGCGTTTCGTTCGTTCTGGTCACCCGTCGTCGTTTGCACGCCAATGGCGTCGTAGGTGTCTTGACGACGGCGCGAATGAAGTCGATAATAGCGGGCTACCATCATCGCGACGTCCAAACGCGAAGGAACGATCATGTCCAAGCATCTCGATATCCTGCTGTTGATGGCCCTGCCCGCCAGCGGCAAGAGCGAAGCCCGAACCTATCTCGCGAGCCTCAGCCCCGAAGAGTGCCACGAGCACTTCGGCATCGGCCACACCGTCCAGCTCGACGATTTCCCCTACGTCCATGTGATGCGCTGCATCAGCGACGCGATGATCGCCCGCGACCTCGACGGCCCGTACTTCCGCAGCGCCGCCCTGCCGTTCCGCGAGCCTCTGGACTGGGGCACGCTGGTCGAGCTCGTGAACGAGGACTACCGCGACCTGGTGTCCGGCAACAAGCCCGCCCCCGCGAGCGCCGCCGCCTGGCTCTTCGAACGCCTGGACCGCGCCCGCGAAGTCGTCGGCGCGCCGGCCGTCTTCGCCGGCATGGACGCCACGCTCCGCGCCGAACTGGAAAAGGAACTCGAGGCCGAGTGCCGCGACCTGCTCGAGAAGAAGAACGCCGAGCATCCCGACACCCTCGAGGGCAAGACCGTGGTCATCGAATTCGCCCGCGGCGGCGCCGACGGCTCCCCCATGCCGCTGGTCCGCCCCTACGGCTACAACTACAGTCTGCCCCAACTCGCGCCCGAAATCCTGAACAAGGCGGCGATCCTCTACATCTGGGTCACTCCCGAGGAGTCGCGGCGCAAGAACCTGGCCCGCACCGACCCCAACGACCCCGGCAGCATCCTCAACCACGGCGTGCCCAACGCGGTCATGTACGGCGACTACGGCTGCGACGACATGCAGTGGCTGCTGGACAACTCCGACCGCCCGGACACCGTGCGCGTCGAGCGCGACGGCAAGACGTGGCACCTGCCCGTCGGTCGCTTCGACAACCGGGTCGATCTGACGTCGTTCGTGCGGGATGATCTGGGACACTGGCAGCCCGCGGACGTGGAGAAGCTCCGCGCCGGGATGGAGGCTGCGTTCAGCGCGCTGCATGAGGCGCGGAAGGCGTAGGACGAACGCGTCGTGACTCCGCGGCCGCTCTTTCCTCAGGGGAAAGGGCGGCCGTCGTCTTCTGTTGCGGTCGGATCAGACCAACCGCGAGACCAGAAGTCCCAGAAATCCCAGCAGGAACAGGAACCAGCCTCCGGCCATGACCGCCTTGCCGCGGCCGAGCGGGTCGGTCGGATAAGCCGACGCCTGGACGCCGCGCGCCGCGCGGCGGGCCTTGCCGGTCACCTGGGTGCCGATGAGTGCGATGAGTGAGCCGAGGATGATCAGGAGCGATGACGGAAATAAGAACTCGTCCATGAATGCCATCCGGTTCGGCCGCGGCGCGGCTCATCAAGGACGCTGCCGGTCATCGGGACCGTCGCGCCGCCGCCCGGGGAAACCATCCACCGGGGGCGCGGCCCAACCGCCGAGGTCGGTCGGTTGACCGCCGTGCGAGGACCATGCTGGCTGCACTTGCAAATGATAGACCATCATGGACCGGCAGGAAAGTCGGGCTCTGCGCTTTTTCTATGGTGAGGATTCTTGAGCGGTTGGCTGTTTCCTGCCCACGGCAATGGTGTCGCCACGTCGAGGACATGATCTCGATTGACCGTCCGTAGACGGAAACCGACCACCTGTCAACGCGTGGCGACACTCCGCCGGCACCTCTCTCCGGCCGCGGCGCTACCCCAGCCCCGCCCGCGTGGCCAGATAGACCAACCCGAACCCCACCAGGAACACCAGCCCCGCCCACGCCAGCGAGCGCATCCCACGCCCCGGACGCAACGCCGCAGGCATCGGGTCTCGCCGCACCGCGCCGAAGTTGAGCCAGCCCACGACCGGCGCGGTCAGGAACGCCGTGATCGTGGCCACGTCCATGAGCGTCTTCAGCCCGCTCAGCCAGACCGCGATCACCAGCCAGCCGGCGACCATCAGGAGCCCCAGCAGCCCCAGGTACGACCGCCGCGAACCGGCTGCGTCCACGGTCGGCCAGTCGCCGCCGGCGCGCAGCAGGCGCCAGCAGCCGACCAGCGTGCGCGCGTAGCCGTCGCAGACCGTCAGCGTGGTCGAGAACATGGTGATGAACGCGACCGTCGCGATGATCCAGCGGCTCCAGGCGCCGAGCGTGCCGGCGTACATGTCGGCCAGCTGGCCGGCGAACACCAGACCGCTGTTGGAGAACTCGGTGCCGGTGCCGAACATCACCAGCGCGCCGAAGCAGACGAACGCCACGGCCAGCCCACTGGTCACCGCGTACCCGACGTGGAAATCGAAGCGGCACTCATCGACCGACGCGCGATGGCAGTCGGTGCGGTTCTTGGCCAGGGTCCACAGCGAGGACCAGACGCTGATGTCCAGCGGCGCGGGCATCCAGCCCATCAGCGCCAGCAGGAAGGCCATGCCGGTGGCGGTCCAGAGGTCGGGGCGCGCGAACGCCGGATCGCCGACCGGGCCGTGCCGGAACGCTGCGGTGACAGCCCACAGCGTCAGCACCGCCAGCACCGAGATCATCACCTTCATGGCGCGGTCGAGGGTGCTGTAGCGGCCGCCGGCGAGGATCGCCGCCACCACCGCGAGGACCAGCAGCGCCAGCTTCCAAAGCGGCCACGCGATGCCCGCGAGCGAGCCCAGCAGGCCGGCGGCGACGAGCGTCACGGCGGCCACGTTGATCACCGAACTGATCACCGCCACGGCCAGGAACAGCCACAGCGCCCACGAGCCCTGCCGACGGTAGCCGTGCAGCAGACTCTCGCCCGTGGCCGCGGTGTAACGGTGCGCGAACTCGAAGAACGGATATTTCAGGATCAGGATCAGGACCACGGCCCACAGCAGGTTGAAACCCCAGCCGGCGCCCGCGCGGGTGGACTGGACGAGATGCGAACCGCCGATGGCCGCCCCGGCGAAGAGCAGTCCCGGCCCGACCGCGCGCCAGCGCGATCCGCTCACGCCCGGGCCTCGCGATGCAGGTAACGGGTGAAGGCCTCACGCGCATCGGCAGGTATCGGACACGGCTTGCCGGTCGTGCGATTGAAGAAGACGAACGTCACGTCGGCGTCGAGCAGGCACTGGTCGCCGCCACGCCGGAAGACCTTCTGGTGACAGACCGCGCTGCGGCTGCCGAGCTTGGTGATGGTGCAGTGGAACTCGATCTCGTCGTGCATGTACGCGGCCTGGCGATAGTGGATGTCCAGGTGCGCGACGGCGAGCCCGATCCCGTCCACGTCCCAGGCCTCGATGTCGACATCCTGGTCGAGCCAGCGCCAGCGCGCCTCCTCCATCAGTTCCACCCAGCGGGCATTGTTGACGTGGCCGTAGATGTCGAGATGGTAGCCACGGATCTTGATGATCGTGGTGTAGGTCATGGCGGTCCCTTCCATTGAATACAAGTCGATATTGAACATTCACGGGCGGATGTCAAGGCGGCTGGCGGTCAGTCGAGCCGGGTCAGGCCCTCGCGGATCGCGTACTTGGTGAGCTCGGCGATGCTGCGGATCTCGAGCTTGTCCATCACCGCCTTGCGATGCGATTCCACCGTCTTGACCGACAGGTTCAACCGGCCGGCGATCGCCTTGGTGCAGAGTCCCTCGGCCAGGAGTTGCAGGACCTCGCGTTCGCGGGCCGACAGCACGGCGAAAGCACTGCCGGCGTCGGCGTCGGACAACGACACGTAATCCTGGATCACCTGTTCGCGGACCGCGTTGCCCAGATACGTCTGGCCATCGCGGACAGCGCGCACGGCGTCCAGCAATTCCGCGAACCCGGCGTCCTTGAGCAGGTAGCCGCGGGCCCCCGCGCGCAGGGCCTCCAGCACGTAGCGACGGTCGCTGTGCATCGACAGCATGACGACCTTCACCTCGGGCGCGTCCTGCGCCAGGCGCCGGGCCACCTCCAGGCCGTTCAAGCCCGGCATCGAGACGTCGAGCACCGCCACGTCCGGACGCATCTCGCGCGCCAACTCCAGCGCCCGCAACCCGTCGTCCGCCTCGGCCACGACCTCGAAGTCGTCCTGCGCCGCCAGCAGGGGCCGCAATCCGTCGCGAAAGATGCGGTGGTCGTCCGCCAGCATGATCGTCGTGGTCATCGGTCGCCTCCGGCGAGCGTTGCTTCCAGTGTGACGCAGGTCCCGCGACCGGGCGCCGTGTCGATCTCCATGCGGCCACCGAGCTGATGGAGGCGTTCCTCGATGGAGAAGAGACCGAACCTGGGTCCATTCCCATGCTCGACGCGGTCGGCGTCGAAGCCGCAGCCGTCGTCGCGGATCGAGAGCTTGACGCGTCCGTCGCGCGCGTCCAGATCCACCGCCACCGTCTGCGCACCGGCGTGCTTGACGACGTTGTGGAGCAGCTCGCGGGCGCATTTCCAGAACATGACCTTGACGTCGTCCGGCAACGCCTCGCGTTGGCCCTCGGTGACCCGCACGCGCAGGCCGTGCTTGCGCTGGACCTGTTCTCCCAGCCAGTCCAGCGCCGGCCCGAGGCCCAGTTCGTAGAGCATCGGCGGCGACAGCTCGAACGTCAGGCTGCGGGTGTAGCGGATGGCCTGGTCGCTCAGCGAGACGAGTTCGTCCAGCGAGCGGTCGTGTCCGTCCAGGACCGCGTCCCCGCGGAGCTGCTGCAGGCGGATCTTGATCAGCGCGAGTCCCTGGCCCAGATGGTCGTGCAGATCCTCGGCGATCCGGCGGCGCTCCCGTTCCTCGGCCAAACAGACCTCGCTCGCCAGACGGCGCAGGCTGGCCGTACGCTCGGACACCTGCCGTTCCAGACGTTCGTTGGTCGAGAGGATGGCGTCGTGGTCGCCGCGATGGTGGAAGTGGGCCCGTAACAGCTCGGCGAGAGAACGGATGAGGTCGCGTTCCTCGTTCAGGAACGGCCCCTCGTCGACCGGTGGGCGTTCCTCCAGGTAGACGATGTCCAGTTCGCCGGCCCGACCGTCCTGTAGCTGGAAAGCCTCTTGCTGCCGCCACGGACTCTCGCGGAACCCGGGCGTCTCCCACACGTTCGCGCCGCAGCGGATACGGCACGCGACGATCTCCGGGTACTGCCAGGCCGCCGGGATGATCGCCGTCACCGAATCCATGACCTCGTCGAGAGGGTGGTCCAGCCCCTGGAGAAGCCCCGCGGCGCGATGCAGCGCGGTGAGTTCCTTGACCCGTTCCTGGAGTCGATGTTTGACGGAGTCGGACATGGTTGCGCTTTCCGTCCGGGCGAATCCTCGAATCGCACCATGCTAACTCATCGATCCCACCGACTCAAGGTGGCCTACGGGTTTCCCTGGTCGAGAGACGGGAAATCCCCCATTCAAAATCAGGATCCGCCTCATTGTCCGCCACCCTCTCCGCCGACGATCATTGTGGCGCTGGTTCCGGGGCCGTTCTCCCCAGCGCGCCGCGCCCGCCCCCGGCCGACGCGCACCCGGCCCCGGACCCGCCACACCGGGAGGATTCCATGTTCGACACCGGCAACACCGGTTTCATGCTCGTCGCCACCAGCCTGGTCATGCTCATGACCCCGGGCCTGGCGTTCTTCTACGGCGGTCTCGTGGGACGCAAGAACGTGCTGTCGATCATGATCCAGAGCTTCGTCTCGATGGGCGTGACCACCATCCTGTGGTATGCCGTCGGCTTCTCGCTCTGCTTCTCCGGCGGCGAGGGCGGGATCATCGGCAACCTGGACATGGCGTTCCTGCGCGGTATCGGCCCCGCGACACCGTTCGGCGACGGTCAGATCCCGATGCTGGTATTCGTGGCCTACCAGATGATGTTCGCCATCATCACGCCGGCGCTCATCACCGGCGCCTTCAGCAACCGCGTGCGCTTCCCCGCCTATCTCGTGTTCCTGGTCCTGTGGCTGGTGGGCGTGTACTTCCCGTTCGTGCACATGATCTGGGGCGGCGGCCTGCTCGCCGAGTGGGGCGTGCTCGACTTCGCCGGCGGAATCGCCGTACACAACATCGCAGGCATGGCGGCGCTGGCTTCGGTCCTGTACGTGGGCAAGCGACGCATCGCCGAGAAGGGACCGCACTCGATTCCCCTGGTCGCCCTGGGCACCGGCCTGCTCTGGTTCGGCTGGTACGGTTTCAACGCCGGGAGCGAATTGCGGGTCGACCAGATCACGTCGCTGGCGTTTCTCAACACCGATGTGGCCGCCAGTTTCGCCGCCGTCACCTGGCTCCTGCTGGAATGGCAGCGCAGCCGCAAGCCGCGCTTCGTGGGCCTTCTGACGGGCGCCGTGGCCGGCCTGGCCACGATCACGCCGGCCGCCGCGTACGTGCCGCCCTGGAGCGCCGCGCTGATCGGCGTCGCCGCCGGCATGGTCTGCTATTGGGCCGTGGAGATGAAGAATGCGCTCGGTTGGGACGACGCGCTGGACGTGTGGGGCGTCCACGGCGTGGGCGGCGCACTGGGCATCATCATGCTCGGGCTGCTCGGCTCCACGGCAATCAACGCGGCCGGCGCCGACGGTCTCTTCTATGGCGGCGCGGCTTTCTTCGGCAAGCAGGTGACCGCCGTGGTCGTGTCGTCGATCTACGCCTTCGCCTTCACGTGGGTCGCGCTCTGGCTCATCGACCGCGTCACACCCGTCCGGACCACGCAGCAAATGGAGGTCTCGCTCGACGAATCGCTCCACGGCGAGCAGGCCTATCTCACGTGATCGATTTGGGGCCCGGGAACACCGCACCAATCTTGTACCCGCGAGACAGTGCCGAAACGTTCCCGGGCTCCTTCGATTCTTCCTCGACGATTGTGTTTTGTTATCCGACGGCCCCGGAGTGCTGACTCCGGGGCCTCAGTACGCATATTTCAGCATATGCCTACGATTTTTCCCCAGCACCGGCGTTGTCACCAGCCCCTGGTAATACTCACGCCAACGCGGCGGTAACGGGATATGGCTAGGAAACAGCCGTTTCCTCAGCACGTCACCAACCTTCAGCCGCCGATCCAGCAACCCCTTCAACATCGCCGC
>CAZJMO010000065.1:0-6469 GCA_964547085.1 uncultured Fibrobacteraceae bacterium
CTGAACTTCCTGCTGCAGGAGATGCACCGCGAGGTCAACACCATGGGCTCCAAGACCAACATCATGGACATCACCCAGCTGGTGATCTCCATGAAGGACGAGGTGGAGTCGCTGCGCGAACAGGTCCAGAACCTGGAGTAACCCATGATCCTGCTGATCTCAGGTCCCTCAGGGGCCGGCAAGAGCACCGTCTATCACGAGTTGATGCGTCGCGAGCCGCGGCTGGGCTTCTCGGTCTCGACCACCACCCGGCCGCGGCGTACGGGAGAAGAGGACGGTGTCGACTACCACTTCGTGGACGACGCGGCCTTCGATCGCCTGGTCGCGGGCGACGCGTTTCTGGAGTGGGCCGAGGTCCACGGCAAGAAGTACGGGACGCGTCGCGCGCACGTGGACGAGATGGAGGCTGCGGGCCGCATCCCGCTGCTGGACATCGACGTGCAGGGCGGCGTGCAGGTCCTCGACAAATGCGGCGCGGAGATCGTGTCGGTCTTCCTGTTCCCGCCGTCCTGGGAGGCGCTGGAGGAACGGCTGCGGGGTCGCGGGACCGATGCGGACGACGTGATCGCCACCCGGCTGAAGAATGCGCGGTGGGAAGTCGAGTTCGCTGGGCGCTACGACTACTGGGTGGTCAACGACACCGTGGAGGCCGCCGTGGCGCGGCTCGAGGCGATCGTGGGGGCGGAGGAGTGCCGGCGGACGCGGCTGGAGGGGCCGCCGCTGGGGTGACAGGC
Source organism: uncultured Fibrobacteraceae bacterium (assembly GCA_964547085.1). Classification (GTDB taxonomy): domain Bacteria; phylum Krumholzibacteriota; class Krumholzibacteriia; order LZORAL124-64-63; family LZORAL124-64-63; genus Glo-17. The sequence goes on from CAZJMO010000065.1 coordinate 735, forward strand.
GGGAGACGGGGGATATGCGACGTCGCTTGATGTCCGCGGTCGCGGTCTTGCTGGTCCTGGTCGGTGGACTCTGGCTGTATGCCGCCCGCGAGCGAGGTCGCCCGCGGGAGAACTTCGCCGAGTTCCTCGATGTTTTCGCCGGACGATATGCGCTCTTCGACGTGAAGAGCATCCCGTGGAACGAGATGCGCGCGCAGTACGAGGCGCGCGTCGATGCCGACACCACGGACGACGAACTCTTCGACCTGATGCGGGACATCCTGCAGACCCTGGATGACAAGCACTGCTACATCTACCGGTTCAACGAGATATATTTCTCCGGATTCGGTTTGCCGCCAAGGAATTACGTCGATCTGTTGTCGTTCGATTTCCGTGTCCCGACCGGCGATTTCTCCCTCGATCTGGTCGAAGATCGCTACCTGGAAGGCGCGTGCGGCAAGGGTCTGAAGATCTATTCCTTCCTGCCGCCGATCGGCATCCGACACGTCTTCACGACGGGGATGCTCACCGAGACGATCGCGTATCTCCACATGACCGAGATGAGCAACCGGGCGCAGGGCGTGCATGAAGCTATTGCGGACTTCGTCGAGACCTATGGGGCGTCCCGCGGCTTCGTGATCGATCTCCGCGACAACATCGGCGGGTACGCGTTGCCGGCGCGGGAACTCGCTGCCCATTTCGCCGACACGTCGCGCGTGTATGCCGTTTCCAGGTTGCGGCAGCCGCATGACGTCCACGCGTTCCGCGACCCGGAGCGCTGGACGATCGAACCCTCCTCCGACATCCGCCTCGACGACCGCCCCGTCGTCGTCCTGACGAACGGGAACACCCAGAGCGCCGCGGAACTCTTCGCGCTGATGATGCAGACGCTGCCCAACGTCACGCTGATCGGCAGTACGACCGCAGGCGTCTTCGCCGACACGCACGTCGGCAAGCTGTCCAACGGCTGGGAGTACCGCCTGTCGATCCGCAAGACGTCCAACGCGGACGATGTCTGCCTGGAGGGTGTGGGCATCGAGCCCGACATCGCCGTCGGCAACACGCCGGCGGACATCGCCGGCAGGCGCGACCGGGTCATCGAGTGCGCCGTTGAGCATCTTCAGGCCACGCTCGGGGATCTCCATTGCCGCTGATCGGCGATTTGTCACACTTTCGTGACACCCATCTTGTATCATGATGATCTCCGTGATCACCCGACACCCCGACCGAGAGGTTCCCCATGCGCCGCCGTCTCCTGACCGCCGCCCTGCTGCTCACGGCCGCCGCCGCCGTGGCCATGCCCGCCGACCCCGCCCTCCTGGCCAAGCTCGGCCGGACGCGCGTGGCCGAGCTCCAGAACGCCGGTCTGCCCGAGAAGGCCGTCTGGGACGATTTCCACGCCCCGCTGCGCCTTTCGCGCGACGCGGGCAAGGCGCAGCGGGCCAGCGGTGTCGGCACGTGTCTCTACATCCTGTGGCAGTGGTCGGACCACGCCGCGGATGAGGCCGCGCATCCGTCCAGCGCGTACGAGGACCTCTTCCTGTCCACCGGCACGCATTCCACCGGCAGCATGAACGACTTCTACCTGGAGGCCAGCCACGGCCAGTTCGGCATCGACGGCGACGTCGTCGGCTGGACCGCCGCGAGCAAGACGTACATGAGCTACGCCAACGGTGACGGCAGCCAGGATCCCTACACCTGCCAGACGATGCTCATCGACGCGATCGCCGAGCTGGACCCGCTGGTGGATTTCAGCCAGTACGACAACGACGGTCCCGACGGCGTCCCGGACTCGGGGGACGACGACGGCCTCGTCGATGCGCTCTTCTTCATCCACGCCGGCCCGGGCGAGGAGTCCACGGGCGCGGCGGTCGACATCTGGTCGCACGCCTGGGCTCTGGGCAGCGGCGGCGCGACCAGCGACGGCGTCTCGGTCTATCGCTACTCGGTCGAGCCCGAGGAGACGCCCGAGGAAGAGATCATGACCGTCGGCGTGTTCTGCCACGAATACGGCCACGTTCTCGGCCTGCCGGATCTCTACGACACCGACTACTCGTCGTCCGGCATCGGCGAGTACGGCCTCATGTCCGGCGGCAGCTGGTGCCACCGGTCGGACGATCCGCGCGGTAGTCGTCCGTCGCAGATGTGCGCGTGGTCGAAATGGCAACTCGGCTGGCTCGACCCCGTCTCGATCACCGCCGACCAGACCGGCCTGGTCCTGCCGCCGGCCGCCGTCAACGCCGCGGCCTTCCGCATGTGGCGCCCCGGCCAGGAAGGCGGCGACCAGTTCTTCCTCATCGAGAACCGCCAGAACGTCGGGTTCGACGAGGGTCTGGTGCGGCGCCAGGTGATGTACGACCTGCCGCTGGCGCACGGCCTGGCGGTCTATCTCGTCGACGACGCGATGACCGCGAACACGAGCGACAACCACCGCCTCGTCGATGTCGTGGACGCGAGTCCCTGGTTCCACGCCGACGGCACGTACCACGAGACCCACGACGGCCCGGTCGACTACGCCAACTGGCTGTCGCTGACGATCAACACGCGCGGCGACAACGGCGATCTGTGGCCCGGTTTCACCGCGTTCAACGCCGACACCACCGAGTGGACCGGCGTGCGCGACCGTGACCGTTTCGCGTCCGACACCGTGCCGGCAGCCATCGACTTCGACTGCGAGACGACGGGCGTGACGCTGTCGAGCATCCGCGAAGAGGGCCTCGACATCGTTCTGGACGTCGCGCTGGACGCCGGCGTCACGGCCTACGAACCGTACGCCGGTTCGCTCGTCTGGGACTTCGAGTCCGACATCCCCGGCTGGGAGTTCTGCCACAGCCGCGCGCACCTGGACTTCGACCAGGGCGACGGCTGCCCCGGCACCGGCGGCCTCTGGTTCGGCCAGACCGGCTGGGACTACTGCGACGGCGTCGGCTACGGCTACAACTGGAACGACGCAGCCTAGATCACCTCGGCCGTCAACCCGGCCGCGCCGGTGTCGGTGAACCTGGGCCACAAATACGGCGTGGAGTCCGGCTACGACTATTGCTACGTCGAGGTGCGGCCGGCCGTCTCGGGCCAGGCCTGGACCGAACTGGCCGTGTTCGACGGCGTGAGCAGCTATCGCAGCGACCAGTGGACCGTGCCGCAGGACATCCTGGACCAGGCCGTTCCCGAGGGCGCGCAATACGCGGTCATCCAGGTCCGGCTGCGGTTGACGAGCGACGGCGGGTATTCCGCCGAGGACGGCAACGACTGCGGGATCGGTTGGTGGATCGACGACTTCGAGGTCGTTCATGAGACCGTCATTGCGGTCGACGAGACGCCTGGTCTGGCCGCGGCCGCCGCGCTGGCGCCGGCCAACCCGAATCCGTTCAACCCGGCGACCACGCTGAAGTACCGCGTGCCGGCCGGGGCGCGGTCGGTGCGGCTGGACGTGATGGACCCGCGCGGCCGGTTGGTGCGGTCGCAGGTGACGGAGAACCCGGGCGCAGGCTGGCAGTCCGCGCGCTGGGACGGTCGCGATCGGAGTGGGCGCCTGGCGGCGAGCGGACTGTACTTCGCGCGGCTCGTCGTCGACGGCGCGGTGCAGGTGCAGAAGATGGCGCTCTTGAAATGATGCTCGAGGCTTGATAAAAGCGCAAAATGGGTTATACTTCATCGGTTGCCCACGCAGGCCGAGGTCTGCGTGGGCCTCAGTTGTCGAGTTCACTCCCTTGGAAAAAGGTTCTGTCGCAATGACCTATATTTCGCGTCAGAAGGTCACCGCCCTGATTCCCAACAAATTCGAGGCTATCCGCGTCGCTTCTCTCGAGGCCCGGCGCCTGAATGCGCGCGCCCGGACCCTGGACGTGAGCCTCCCCGGCAAGATCACCACCCTGGCCGTCGACCGGTTGCTGACCGGCAAGGTGAGCTGGTTCGACCGCCGCGAGCGCGAGGCCGCCGTGCAGGCGAAAGCGCAAGCCGAAACCGAGGCTACGGCCAAGGCTGCGGCCGAGGCCGAGGCTGAGGCCAAGGCTGAGGAATAGGCCAGTGCCTGAGCGTGGCCATGTGCTGCTGCTGGTCTCCGGCGGGATCGCCGCCTACAAGGCATGTTACCTGACCCGCCTTCTTCGGAAGGCGGGTTTTGCCGTCAAGGTCGCCATGACCGACGCGGCGCAGCACTTCGTCACGCCCATGACCTTCCAGGTCCTCAGCGGGAATCCCGTCGCGACCGACCTCTGGGGCGAGGGCCAGAGCCACGCCCTCGACCACGTCGAGTACGCGCGCTGGGCCGACATCGCCGTGATCGCCCCGGCGACCGCGAACATCCTGGCCAAGCTCGCGCACGGAATCGGCGACGACATCGTTTCCACGCTGCTGCTGGCGCACCCGGGCCCGGTGCTCGTCGCGCCCGCGATGAACGACAACATGTGGGCGCATCCGGCGACGCAGGACAACCTGGGAACGCTCCGCGCGCGCGGCGTCGAGATCGTCGAGCCGGGCGAGGGCTGGCTGGCCTGCGGGATCGAGAGCAAGGGTCGGTTGGCCGAGCCGGAACTGATCATGGAGCGTCTGGAACAGATGCTGGCGGACGCGGATGCCGCCGATCCGGCGCGACGTTTCTGGTCGGGCCGCCGCGTCACCGTCACCGCCGGCCCCACGCGCGAGGCGATCGACGCCATCCGGTTCGTGAGCAACCGTTCCACCGGCATCATGGGCACGGCCCTGGCGCGCCGGTTGGCGGCGTTGGGCGCCGAGGTCACGCTGGTGGCCGGCCCGGGAGCCGTCGCGCCGCCCGAGGGCCTCGGCCGCGTCGACGCCGTGACCACCGCGGGCGAGATGGCCGACGCCGTGGCCGCGTCGCTCGACCGCGGCTGCGACTGGCTCTTCATGGCCGCCGCGGTGGCCGACTACACGCCGCGCGAGACGGCCGCCGGCAAGGTCAAGAAGGAGAGCCAGGGCGACGCCTGGACGATCGACCTGATCCGCACCCGCGACATCCTGCGGGACGTGGTCGCGCCGCGCCCCGACCGGCCCCGCGTGGTCGGGTTCGCGCTGGAGACCGACCGCCTGCTCGAGCGCGCCGCGGACAAGCGCCGGGCCAAGGGCATGGACTGGATCGTGGCCAACGACCCCACCGGCCAGGACGGCGCCTTCGGTGACGCGCCCCACTCCGTGCACCTGCTCGGACCCGACGGCGAGATCTGGCGCAACGACACACCCTGCGACAAGGACACGCTCGCCGGCATGCTGCTGACGCGCCTGGCGGAGGCCGAACATTGAGCGACGGCGCGCGCGACATCCTGAACGACCTCGCCGCCTACCTCGACCAGCAGGCGCAGGCCGGCGTGGTCGGCTACTTCGAGGAGGCGATGGCGGAGGATTCGCCGCTGGCGGGTCTGGATGCGCCGGTTGCTGCGGTGGCGCCGGAGTCGCAACCGCAACCTGGCGCGCCGCGACCGCAACCGCAATCGAAACCCGCCGCGCCGGAGGACCCGCGCGCCGCGGCGCGCCGCGAGCGGGAGGAGCAGTTCCGCCGCGAATGTGCGGCGTTCCTGCGGGACGCCCTGGGGCAGATCGCCCGCAACCGCGCGCACGCGGTGAAGCCGGCCGCACCGGTCGAGCCGGCGCAGTCGGGCATGTTCGAGACCGGGGCGACGACCGTGCCCCCCGCGTTGCGCAGCGTCACCACGCCCAGCGCTCCCTCCAGGAAGCTGTTGCGCGAGGTGCTCGTCACCTCCAGGAGCACCTCGGCCGCCTCGCCCGTGAAGTAGCGCGTC
>CAZJMO010000065.1:6479-11554 GCA_964547085.1 uncultured Fibrobacteraceae bacterium
GGCATGTTCGAGACCGGGGCGACGACCGTGCCGCCCGCGCCCGAGACGACGACGCCCGAACCTGTGGCGCCGGCCGACAAGCCGGCCGTGCTGGAGGCGATCGCCGAGCAGGTCCGCGCGTGCACGGGCTGCGCGCTTCACGAGAGTCGCCACATGCCGGTGCCCGGAGCCGGCAATCCCGACGCCGGTCTCGTCTTGGTCGGCGAGGCGCCGGGCGCGGAAGAGGATCGGCAAGGCATCCCGTTCGTGGGCCGCAGCGGCCATCTCCTGACCGACATCCTCAAGGCGATCGGCATGACGCGCGACGACGTGTTCATCTGCAACATCCTGAAGTGTCGTCCGCCGGGCAACCGCGATCCCGAACGCGCCGAGGTCAACGCCTGCGAGCCGTATCTGCAGCGCCAGCTCGAGGTGATCCAGCCGCGGGTCATCCTTTGCCTCGGACGCATCGCGGCGCAGACGCTGCTGGGTACGAGCGCGCCGCTGCGCACGCTGCGCCAGTCGGTGCATTTCTACGCGGGCGTGCCGGTCATGGCCACCTACCACCCGGCCGCGCTCCTGCGCAATCCCGCGAACAAGCGCGACACCTGGGACGATGTCCGCAAGGTTCAGGCGCTGTACAATGCGCTGGGAAACGTGTCGTCGACGTAGTTTGTGATTCCGGGAATGATTCCGCGTCTTATGTTGCGTGAGGGCGACGGCGATGGCGCTTCCTGAATCCGAACGCTATGTCATTTCGGTATTCCATTCGCCTGCAAACGTTTCAACGCATCATCGTCGTCGATCTCCAGGAGGCCCGGTCGGATCACACCGACCGGGCCTTTGCGTTGCTCACGTGCGACGACGCGCCACCACCAGCGGAAACTCGAAGCGCTCGTCGGCGCCGGTGATCGGCGGGAAGAACCGCGCGCGGTCGAAACCGGCGTCGGCCAGGAGCTGGGCCAGTTCGGTGTCGGTGTAGGCCTGATGGCACTGGGCGTGACGGTGGAGGCGGCCGGTGGCGGGGTCGACGATCCAGTGGACGGTGATCTCGGCGCGCGCCTCCTCGTCCCACGACCACTCCTGCAGCCAGAGGTGCGGGCCGTCGGCGAAGACGGAGTTCTCGGCGACCGACCACGACGTTCCGTTATCCTGCGGAAAGAGATCCCACGGCTGGTATTCGAGCACCAGCAGGCCGTCGGGCGCCACCGCCGGGGCGAGGGCCGTCAGCATGGCCGCGGCCTGGTCCGGCGGGAAGCTGGCGAACTCGCCGAACCAGAAGGTGACCACGTCGACGGGCGCCAGGGCGGCCGGCAGATCGGCGGGCAGCGCGGTGAGGTCGGCCTCCAGGATCTTGACGGTGTCCAGGCCAGCGGCGGCGGCGGTCTGGTTGGCGTGCGCGACCGCGGCGGGCGAGAAGTCGATGCCCGTCACGTGCAGGCCCGCGCGGGCCAGCGGCAAAGCGTAGAGGCCCGGGCCGCAGCCGAGGTCCAAAAGGTGACGCGGGCGGCCGTCGGGCACGGGCTCGGCGCTCATGAGTTCCAGGAGCCACGCCACGTGCTCGGCGATCACCGCGGGGGCGCGGCTGGCCATGTGCGTGCCGGGATCCAGGTGCACCGACAGGACGCGGCGGCTGAATTCGGGGTCGTTCCACGGGATCTGGCGGCCGTCGCGCCACGGAAGGGGCGGCTGGGGGCGGTCGGCCAGAAGGCGGAGCGCGTCGTGAAGCGGGTGGGTGGACATGTCGGGTCTTCCGGTTGCAGGGTTATCCACGGTGTCCACAACGGGCGGGCCGGGGCCGCTCGGGTGTGGTATCGGCGAATCCAGGCGGAGTCTTCCACGACGGGCCGACACTTGTCCACAGGTTGTCCGCGACCTCTCCACGGACTGTCCACCGGAAATGACGTTCCGGGGCGACATCGACCCTGCGCGTTGACGGCGACTGTGATAACTTCGCAGACCAGCCGGTTCCGTCGACGCTCGAATATCCGCGTGATCCGTCCGCCCGAGAGGTCCATATCCTTGGAAGCCAGTCTGCAGCCTCAGCCGTTCTCGTCGCCCGGCCGACGCCCGCCCAGCAACCTCGACGCCGAACGCGCCATCCTCGGGGCGGCGCTGCTCGATCGTGAGGCCGTAGGACTGGCGCGCGAAGTCCTCTCCGGCGAGGAGTTCTATCTCAAGGAACACCGGCTGATCTACGGCGCCATGAGCACGCTGTACGAGAATGACCAGGCCATCGACCCGATCACCGTCGGCGACCAGCTCCGCAAGGCCGGCGAGCTGGACGAGGCCGGCGGCATGGACTACGTCACCGAACTCCAGGCCATGGTCGCGACCGCGGCCAACGTCACGTATCACGCCGGAATCGTGCGCGAAAAGGCGACCCTGCGCGAGCTCATCACAGCGGCTGCGGAGACCACCACCGAGGCCATGGCCGGCGAGGGCGACGCCGGAGAGATCCTCGACCACGCGCAGGGTCGCTTCTATTCCATCGGCGAGGAGAGCCGCAAGGGCGGTTTCGTGGGATTGGACGCCGTGGTGCCCAGCACCTTCCAGTCGATCGAGGAGGCGTTCCGCAACAAGAGCGACGTCACCGGTCTGCGCACCGGATTTTCGCAGATGGATCACATGACCAGCGGCCTGCAGAAGGGCGATCTGTTGATCCTGGCCGCGCGGCCGTCGATGGGCAAGACGTCGCTGGCGTTGAACCTGGCCTACAACGCGGCGACCAAGGCCGACGCCGGCGTCGCGGTCTTCTCGCTGGAAATGGGCAAGGAACAGCTGGTGATGCGCATGCTCTGCTCGGCCACGGGCTTCAACCTGCACAACGTGCGCCGCGGCAAGCTGCGCGCCGAGGACTGGCCGCGCCTGACCAAGGCCTGCGACCAGCTCTCGCGCACCAAGGTCTACATCGACGACACGCCCGGCATGAGCGTGCTCGAGATGAAGTCGAAGGCGCGTCGCTTGCAGCAGCAACACGGGATCGACCTGATCATCATCGACTATATGCAGCTGATGACCGGCTCGGCCAAGAGCGAGAACCGCCAGCAGGAAATCAGCATGATCAGCCGCTCGCTCAAGGCCATGGCCAAGGATCTGGACGTGCCGGTGATGGCGCTGAGCCAGCTGTCGCGCGCCGTGGAGTCGCGCGCCGACCACAAGCCCATGCTGAGCGACCTGCGCGAGTCCGGCTCGATCGAGCAGGACGCCGATGTCGTGATGTTCATCTTCCGCGAGGAATATTACAATCCCGACGACGAGGAGGCCCGCAACAAGGCCACCGTCATCATCGGCAAGCAGCGTAACGGCCCGACCGGCGAGTTCGACCTGCACTTCCACAAGGAATACACGCGGTTCAGCGACCTGGCGCCGAGCATGCAGGAGGCGCCGCCGGAGGGGTTCTAGACTGACGTTTCACGCCGTGCCTTTCCACGGATCGCCAGGCAATCTCTCGATCAACTCGCGCCGAACGACCTCTGCAGCGGCGATCGGGTCGTAGACGACATCCGGCGGGATGAGCATCCGGATGTCTTCGAGGAACGCGGCGCTGCCGAGCTTGTTGGCCAGGTTCGCCTCGAACTGGGCCCGCGACAACGACGAACCGCCGTGGCTCATGTAGGACCGGAAGCACTCGGCGATCCGATTGCTGTCCGCATCGACGGTCGTCAAGGCCAGCCAGAGGTCGTAGAGGTCGCGCCCTTTCTTCCGCTGGTAGAGCGCGCGCAGCTTGGTGCCGAGCAACTCGTCGAGATGGTAGATCGGGAGCTCGGCCGAACCGCTGAACCACGGGTTGTCGACCTCGAAGGTCCGCGTGTTCGTGCCCAGCACCGAGAAGTGCTCTCGCGTGTTGATCTCGATCTTCAGCCGCATGGTCGACACCGGGGCGAATGTGGTCTCGAAGCGATAGTAGAGCGTGAAGCGTCCAGCGCCTTGCTTCCACTTCGGGTCACCGAGCCAGGGGTCCAGACCGTCGCGAATGGTGTTGATCAGATCGCCGATCGGCCCCGCGTCGCGCTGGACCAGGTCGATGTCTTCGGAGTATCGCCCACCCGTCCCGAAGAAAACCTTGTGCAAGGCGGTCCCGCCCCGGAAGACGGCTTGTTCGGCAACCAACTTCCTGCTGAACATGGCGACCAGAGCCCGTGACATCACGAGGTCCTGTTCCACCTGCTCGTTCGTGGGCCAGGGGGCGTGGCGCCGCCATGCGGTGATGTTGGCGCGCGGGATCACAGGTCCAGCTCCAGGTTCACATTCGGGTCGATGCGCCAGCGCTCGTTGATCTCCGTCTTCTCCGAGATGTCCGTTGCGAGCGCGATTGCTCGATGGCGGCGGGCGTGGAGCCAGCGGGCCAGTGGAGCGGCAAGATCGTTCTCGCCGGCGATGTCGAGCAGGTATCCCAGTCGCTGAACATCGGGAGTCCGCATGAGATCTGCGATCTCGACGAGTGCTTGGCCGTTCATGCGTTCGGCGAGCTCGGTCAGGACGGTCGCCACGTTGCTCATGTGCCCACAAGATGCCGGGTATCGAACCAGATCGAACGCTGTCGTTTCCGGTGTGGCCACGCGTAATTCAGCAGGGACAGGCTACGGAGATCCTAAATCCTTTACAACCTATAACATCCCAAGCGTTTCCACGACAGCTGCTTCAAGTATTAAGGCAGAGACTGCCTCATCAGGAGGATATGTGTCATCCTCAGGTGGATTATCCGTAACATCACGAGGGGTTTGTTGGAATACCACTGGTTCTCCTACCACAGCCAATCCCAAAACAACAGATGGTTCAGGCAAGGGTTCATTCAGCTCATATCTGACAGGCTTAAATCAAGGTACCACCTATTATGTCAGGGCTTATGCTGCAAATTCAGCAGGAACAGCTTATGGCAACCAGGTGTATTTTACTACGAATACCAGGCCCATTGCAAATAACGATACATATACGCGTTATTATACGGATATTGGAACAGCATACAATGTACCGCCAATGGGCGTTTTAACAAATGACACAGATGCAGAAAGTGCTTACACATCTCTAAGTGTTGCATTACCACGGCCTGTTAGTAATGTGAGCCACGGCTCTCTAACCCTATATTCAAATGG
>CAZJMO010000065.1:11564-11861 GCA_964547085.1 uncultured Fibrobacteraceae bacterium
TATGCCAGCGACGGTACAGATAATTCAAGCACTACTGCGACAGTTACCATATCAATTGTCACACCTTGTTTTACAGGAGGGGGGTCAAACAATTATTTTTCTAACCCTAATAACTGGAACGCATTTTATGTCCCAAATGAAAGCCTGAATATCATTATTGCCAATGGCCAGCATATGGAAGTTGATATGAATTATAGCTGTAAAAATTTAAAATTTGAAGCAGCATCCTCATTTACCTGTATCTCTGGACATAGCTTAACTATCACAGGGAATGTTTTGAATAAGGATAATATTCCT
>CAZJMO010000066.1:0-2321 GCA_964547085.1 uncultured Fibrobacteraceae bacterium
ACCATCGTTGAAGCGGACAATCATGCAAAAGTTGACGGGAATGCCAAGGTGGAGATATCCACCGTGGTCGAACGCGGTGGCTCCAGGGACCTCTTGCTGCCGTTCGATTTCGACCACGCCACCGACTTCACCATCCTGTCCGGCCCGGCCGAGTTCCGACGGGGCAACGACGGCCTGCCCGCACCGACCCGCCGACGCCTCGGCGCGAACATGCTCGACGTGCAGCTTGTTGATTCCTGCGCGCCCGGAGACACCGTCCGCGTGACCGCCCTGGTGCCCGACTGGTACCGGGCCGACGACAACGCCCGGCAATTCGGCGAGTTCGCGATCTCGCGCACGTTCGTCAACCGCTCGGCGTTCGTCCTGCGCACCGCGCGCATCGGTCTGGTGCTCCCGCCCGGCATGACTGTGCACGCAGTCAAGAACGTGGTGCCGGCGTACGACGCGAAAAAGAACCCGGAGCCCCCGTTCTCGGTGTCGCGGCGCGGCGGATGCACCGCCGTCACCTTGACCGCGGCGCTCGTCCCTGTGACGACGGCCCTGCAGATCAGCCTGCACATGCGACCCGCACGCCGCGGACCGATCCCGCTGATCATCGGCATCGTCGCGGCGATCCTCTACCTGATCCTGTTCCGGGACATCCTGGGACCTCTCCGGTGGAATCACCGGAAAGCCCCCGGCCCTGGAAACGACTCCCGCCCCGACCCGAGCGGTCCGGGCGGACCGAGCGGACGCTGAAGACGGGAATCATCGGCGGTCCCGACGTGGAATCCCCCACCGGGCCCGTATCCTCGTCGAACAGTCGTTCCGAACCCACAAGCAAGGAGAGCCCCTGATGTGCAACTGGTTACTCAAGGTCACGACCGCAACGCTTCTGGTGGCTGCCCTGGCGACCCCGTTGCTCGCCGGATCCACCCCGCTGCAGACGAACGCCGAGGACGGCATCCTCGTCTTCAAGTCCGATGACGGCGCATTCAAGTGGTGGTTCGACGCCCGCGTCTACCTGGACGTGGCGACCTACTTCGACGACGGTCCGCTGTACAACGAGGACAGCGACGATTACGGCGATTACGAGGATCTCCAGGACAACCTCGCCGGCGGTTCGCTCCTGCGCCGCGCCCGCTTCGCCGTGAAGACCGAGCTCTGGCAGGACTGGTACGCCGAGATCGACCTCGACTTCGCCGAGGAAGCGACCGCGGTCAAGGATGCATACCTGAGCTATCGCGGCATCTTCGGCGGCAACGGCCGCGTCCGCGTCGGCAACTTCCGCCAGCCGTTCGGCCTGGAAGAGGTCCACACCAGCCGCAACCTCATGTTCCTCGAGCGCAGCCAGGGCACCGAGCCGTTCGTGGTCGGCCGCCGCATGGGCCTCGAGGTCACGCAGTGGATGGATTCCTTCCGGTGGTCGACCTCGGTGTACGGCGCCGACGTCGAGGACTTCGAGAAGGAAGCCAGCGAGACGTACAACGTCGCGGCCCGCGTGAACTGGACCCCGATCCGCTCGGACGAGAGCACGCTGATGGTCGGCGGCGCGGCGACCCTGCGGAACCCCGACTTCGGCGGTGACTCGGCCAAGTTCAACACGCGCCCCGAGAGCAACGTGTCGGACACGAAGTTCGTGTACGCCAAGGTCAAGGACGTCGACAACTACAACGTGTTCGGCGGCGAGCTGGCCTACGTGAACCGTCGCTTCCTCGCCCAGGGCGAGTACATGACCACGAACATCTCGCGCCTCGAGGACAAGGAGAGCCTGACCTTCGGCGGCGGCTACCTCCTGGCCAGCTACTTCCTGACCGACGACACGCATCCGTACGACAGCCGCGACGCCGAGTTCGGCCGGGTCAAGCCCAGCAGCACGAGCGGCGCCTGGGAAGTCGCGGCGCGGTTCTCCACCGTCGACCTCAACGACAAGGACGCGCTGTTCGGCGGCTCGAAGTCGTACACCTTCGGCGTGAACTACTACCCCAACCCGAACGTGAAGATCTACTTCAACTACGGCTACGTCGACAACGACGAGAACGCCACGGGCAAGGATGACCAGTTCATGCCCGACTACGATTACAGTTACCTGCAGATGCGATTCATGACCGCGTTCTAGCGCGCGTCCGGATCCCGTGCCGCCGGAGTCGACATGGCTCCGGCGGCATTGTCCACCACGTCATCAGAAAGCGAATCGATCATGGCAGACAAGGGCCTCGAGATCGGGGAGATCTCCAAGCCGCGGTTCCAGTTCCGCACCTTCGGGCAGGACATCGCCGCCGCCGCGCACCTCATGGCGCCGCTCTCGACGCCGGTGCCGCGCAAGGTCTGGGATCGACAGT
>CAZJMO010000066.1:2331-11211 GCA_964547085.1 uncultured Fibrobacteraceae bacterium
GCGACGGGAAGATGGACATCAAGGCGTTCGTCACCGCCCAAGACGGCCTCGAACAGTGGAACCCGCTGATGAAGGGGGAATTTCCGCTGCCGATCGACGTGCTGCGTAACGACGTCTTCGGCGCATTCAAGGTCGACGTGCCCGAGCTGCCGGCCGACGCCTGCGACCTCGACCGGTTCCTGGCGATCGTCGCCGCGCACGACGACCTGCAGGCCGTCCGCGTGCACAAGCAGCGCTTCGGCTACATGGTCAACGGTACGATCTGCGAGGTCGCGAACGTCCTGATCAACGGCGCCGGGATCGACGACATCAAGAAGACGATCGAGGATCTCGGGCTGACGGGCGTCGAGAACATCAACTACCTGCAGGCCATCAAGCGGGTGATCGGCTGGATCGACGCGCCGCTGGCGAACTGAGCCGACCCGGCGCCGTCACCGCCACGGCCTGAACCCCGTCCCCATCACGTCGGCGGTGTCGAACACCATGCAGAACGCCCCGGGGTCGATGTCCTTGATCCGGCGCTGCAGCGCCACCGCCTCGCGGACCTGCAGCGCCGTCAGGATGATTCGCCGGTCCTCGTCGGGGTGGAACAACCCCTTGCCGCAGAGATACGTGCCGCCGCGCTGGAGTCCGTCCAGGACGGCCTCGCGGATCTCCTCGTGCTTCTCCGAGATCACCAGCATGGCCTTGCTGGCCTCCATCCCGTTGAGCGCCAGATCGACCGTGCGGCTGATCGCGAAGAGGCAGATCAGGGCGTAGGCCACCAGATCCGGATCCCGGTACACGAGCAACGCCGTCCCCACCACCACGCTGTCGGTATACAACATCGCCCGCCCGACCGGCATGTGCAGCACCCGCGCCAGGAGCTGTCCCACCAGCGGCGTTCCGCCGGCGTTGCCCTTGCCGCGCAGGATGGTCGCGATGCCGCCGCCGATCGTGAGGCCGCCGAACATCATCGACACCAGGATGTCGCTGAGCAGCGGCTCGGTCCCGCGCCAGTGGGCCATGGCGTCCACGCCCAGGCCGATCACCAGCATGGCCACGAGCGTCTTGCTGCCGTAGAGCGGCCCCATCAGTCGCGAGGCCAGCACCAGCAGCGGCAGATTCACCGACAGGGTGATCAATCCCACGGGCCAGCCGGTCACGTGGTTGACGATCTGCGCCAGGCCGACCACGCCGCCGGGCACCACGTCGTGCGGAATGACGAAGAGATTGAAGCCGGCAGCGATCATGGCCGCGCCGATCACCACGCGGAGGTTGTCGAGGAACCACGTCAACGACAACCGGCGGGACGGGGCGAAGAGCTTGTTCATACCGGCTCCCTCAACGCCAGGGCTTGAATCCCGACCCCAGCACCTCCGATGTGTCGAACACCATGCAGAACGCGTCCGGATCGATGTCGCGGATCCGCTTCTGCAGCGCCACGGTCTCGCGTCGGCCCAGCGCCGTGAAGATGATCTTGCGTTCCTCGTCCGGCTGGAACAGGCCATGCCCGGCGAGTACGGTGCCGCCGCGGTGCAGACCGCGCAGGATGGTCGTGCGGATCTCCTCGTGCTTGTCGCTGATGATCATGAGCGCCTTGCTCGCGTCCAGGCCGTTGAGCACCGCGTCGAGCGACCGCGAGATGGCGAAGATGCCGATGATCGCGTACGGCGCCGCGGCCAGGTCCCGCAGCACGATCATGCTGGCCAGCACCACCACGCCGTCGATGTAGAGCATGCAGCGCCCGGTCGACACCCGCGTCAGGCGCGACATCAGCTGCGCCAGCAGCGACGTGCCGCCCGCGTTGGCCTTGCCGCGGATGATCATCGCCACGGCCACGCCGATGACGACCCCGCCGAACACGGTCGAGACCAGGATGTCGGGAATCACCGGCTCGGTGCCGCGCCAGTACGCCAGGGCGTCGATCGCCGCGCTGCCGACGACCATCGAGACGACGGTCTTGACGCCGTAGCCCGGTCCCATCACGCGGGACGCGACCGCCAGGATGGGCACGTTCATCACCAGCGCCGTGGCGCCCACCGGCAGGCCCGTCAGATGGTTGACCAGCAGCGCCAGTCCGATGATGCCGCCCGGCACCACGGTGTGCGGAATGATGAACAGGTTGTAGCCGGCGGCCATGACCAGCGAACCGGCGATCACCCAGGCGTGGTTGAAGATCCACTCGGCCGAGAACATGGGTGCGCTCTTGAAAATGGCGCGGCTGAGATGCGGCACGGTCGGTCCTCCTGCGAAGTTCAATTAAGAGCCACAAGGTGGTCTTCGACGACGATCATTGCAATCACCGAGGTCATGGCCATAGAATCCGCTCTCACCCCGACCCGGAGGCTCGACCATGCCCCGAAGGATTTCCGTCACCCTGGCCCTGGCCCTCCTGCTGGCGGTCGCCGCTCTGGCTGCGCAGCAGCTCAGCGTCCAGGTCCGCGAGACCAGGATGCGCGTCCGCCCCAGCTACCTCGGCCCGGCCACGGAGACCGTTTCCTACGGCGACCGCCTGACCGTCATCGAGGAGCGCGGCCCCTGGCGCCACGTCCGCACCGACGGCGGCGCCACCGGCTGGCTGCACGCCTCGGCGCTGACCGAGAAGCGGGTCGTCCTGCAGGCCGGCGACACCGATGTCGCCACCGGCGCCGACGAAGCCGAACTCGCCCTGGCCGGCAAGGGCTTCAACGCCGAGGTCGAGGAGGCGTTCAAGCAGCAGAACGCCGACATCGACTACACCTGGGTCGACCGCATGTCCGCCTGGACGGTCACGCCCGAACAGGCCGCCGCGTTCCTCGCCGACGGCCAGGTCGGAGGTGCGAAATGACACGCCGACTGATTCTCCTGCTGGCCGCCACGCTCCTGGTGCTCGGCTGTTCGCAGATCTCGCAGGTCGCCACGCAGATCGCCGTCGATCAGGGCGCCCTGGACCAGGAAGAGGCCGACTCCATCAACCGCAGCGTCGTCGCGGTCGAGAAGATCTGGACCGACCTCTCTCCCGAGCAGGCGCACTACATCGGCCGCGCGGTGGCCGCCTCGCTCCTGGCCACGTACCCGCCGCTCGACGACCCCGCCGCCAACGCATACCTCAACAACCTCGGTCAGACGCTGGCCCTGGAGAGCGACCGCCCCGAGACCTTCGGCGGCTACCACGTCCTGCTGCTCGACACCGACGAGATCAACGCCTTCGCCTGTCCCGGCGGCCTGATCCTGGTGTCGCGCGGACTGGTGGCGTGCTGCGGGAACGAGGACGCGCTGGCCGCGGTGCTCGCCCACGAGATCGGTCACGTCCAGGGCAAGCACGGGCTGCGGGCGATCAAGAAGAGTCGCCTGACCAGCGCGCTGACGATCCTGGCCGCCGAGGGCGCGCGCAACTTCGGCAGCGAGGATGTCGCGCAACTCGCCGACGACCTCGAGGGCAGCATCGACGACATCACCCAGGCGCTGGTCAACAAGGGCTACGCGCGCGGGCTCGAGAGCGAGGCCGACGCCGCGGCGATCACCATCCTCGACCGCGTCGGCTACAACCCGCGCGGCCTCGAGGCCATGCTCACGGAGATGCAGGCTCGCTGGCAGCCGACGGGGCCGGGCTTCATGCAGACGCACCCGTCGCCGCAGGACCGGCTCGCGGAGATCGCGCCCGCGGTGGCCGGCGCCGGCAGGCTCGTGGAGCCGCGCGCGCGCCAGTCCCGCTTCGACGCCGCGCTGGGCGATCTGTAGATGGCCGGCGCCGCGCAACGACGCCGACGGCTGGGCCTGGTCGCAGGTCTGGCCGCCGGCGTGCTCGGCGCCGCCCTCTGGCTCTTCGGCACCCTCGACCGCGCCGAGAACCTGACCTGGGACTGGCGCGTGCGCCAAGCGGCCGCGCCGTCGCAGGCCTCGAGCCGGATCAAGCTCGTCCTCCTGGACCAGGCCAGCCTCGACTGGGGCCGCCAGGTCAACGGCTGGGGCTGGCCGTGGCCGCGCGAGGTCTACACCGCGCTGCTGGGCTTCTGTCGCCGCGGCGGCGCGCAGTCGATCGCCATGGACGTCCTCTACACCGAACCGTCGATCTACGGCGTCTGGGACGACCAGGCGCTCGCCGGCGCCCTCGCCGAACGCCCCGACGCGGTGGCCGCCTGCTTCGTGGCTCCCGACGGCGCAATCACCTGGCCCGTGCCGGAGATCCGCGCCGCGGCGCCGCGCCTGGGCAACGTCAGCGGTCGGCCCGACGCCGACGGCGTGTTCCGTCGCGCGCGCCCGGCGGTGTCGACGCAGGACACGGTGATCGCCGGCCTCGCCCTGGCCGCCCTCGGGCGCGAGCCGACCACGGCACCCGAGATCCTCCGCTACGCCCCCGCGAGCGCCTACCAGACCTACAGCGCCGCCGCGGTGATCCAGTCCGAACTGCGCCTGCTGGACGGCGCCGACCCCGTCCTCGATCCCGCCGTCTTCCAGGGTTGCCACGTCCTGTTCGGTTTCTCCGCGCCCGGCCTCCTGGACCAGCGCCCGACCCCGCTGGATCGCGTCAGCCCCGGCGTGATGGTCCACGCCACGGTCCTCGACAACCTGCTCTCGGACGGGTTCATGCGGCCGGCGCCGCGGGCGCTGCATCTGGCGGTCGTGCTGGTGTTCGGCCTGGCGGCCGGGCTACTCGCCGTGGGCAGCGGCCGCGCGTGGCAGACCGGGCTGCTGTTTGTCGTCGGCCTGCCGTTGCCGCTGCTGCTGGGCCTACTGCTCTACCGCGCGGGCCTGTGGTGGCCGGTGGCGCCGGCGTCGGTGGCCACCCTCGGCGGCCTGATCGGCGGCCTCGGCGTGAACTGGGCGACCGAGGGCCGCCAGCGGCGCTTCCTCAAGCAAGCGTTCCGCCACTACCTCAGCCCGCACGTCGTCGATCGCCTGGTCCAGGATCCCGGACGCCTGCAGCTGGGCGGCGAACGCCGCGAACTGACCATCTTCTTCAGCGACATCGCCAACTTCACCAGCCTCGGCGAGGAACTCGACCCCGAGGCCCTGACCGCGCTCTTGAACGACTTCCTCACCGCCATGACCGACATCGTCCTGGCCGAGGGCGGCACGCTCGACAAGTACGAGGGCGACGCGATCATTGCCTTCTGGAACGCGCCCCTGGACGTGCCCGACCACGCCGCCCGCGCCTGCCGCGCCGCGGTCCTCTGTCAGCGCGAACTGGCGCGCCGGCGCCCCGAATGGCGCGCGCGCTGCGGTCGGGATCTGTCGATGCGCGTGGGCCTGCACACCGGGGACGTGGTCGTCGGCAACCTGGGCAGCCGCCAGCGTTTCGACTACACCATGCTCGGCGACGCCGCCAACCTCGCCTCCCGCCTCGAAGGCGTGAACAAGGTCTTCGGCACCGGCATCCTCGCCTCCGAGACGACCGTGCTCGCGGCCGGCGGCGCGACGCTGTCGCGGGAGCTGGGCGTGGTGGGCCGGAAGGAACCGGTGTCGGTCTTCGAACTGGACGGGGTGGCGGGAGAGAACGCGGCGCCCTCGTGGACGACGTATGGCGCGGCGCTCGAAGCGTGCCGCGCCGGACAGTCGGTCGAGGCGCACCGGCTGGCCGCGTCGCTCGAAGACGACCCGGCCGCGGCGGCGCTGGCGGCGCGGATCGAGGCGGACCCGGAGTTCCGCGGGCTGTGGAACCTGACCTCGAAATGATGCGGCCCGGACCTCAGTCCGCGGCCGTCAACTCCGCGACGATCTCCGCCGCCGTGCGCACGCACCCGCGGCAGACCGTCGCGAAGACGCCGGTATCCTCGGCCTCTTGACGGCCTTTCTCGCAGTTGAGGTCGATCCCCGTCAACTCGCGGCAATCGAGCGCGCCGCAGGCCAGCCGGAAACGACGGCGCAACTCGCGCACCGCCTCGTAGCAGCGTTCGTCGGCGCGTTCATCGTCGTCGTCGCGGCCGAGACGCAGTCCGAGCGCCATCACGCCGCCCACGACGGCGCCGCAGACATCGCCGTCGCGGCCCATGCCGCCGCCGAAACCGGTCGCCAAGCGCACGATGTCGTCGCCGAACTCGAGGTCCTCGACGAATGCGCGCAGGACGGCCTCGGCGCAGTTGTCGCCGTTGTCGAAGTTCCGCGCGGCGTGCTCGGCGGCCACGAGCGGGGCCGGCGACATCACCGGGCCGGCCGGTGCGGCGGACGAGAGAATCGCCGCGGCGCGCGCCTCGTCCCCGGCGCGAACGAGCAGACGGACGCCCTTGCGATGCAGGCTCAAGCCGGCGAACATGCCGCCGGCGTCGTCGGCCTGCACGATGGCGTCGAGCTCCTCGTCGGCGAGGTAGCGTTGCGCCTCTTCCGCCGCGAAGCGCGTGGTGTAGTGGCTGACGACGACCAGGTCGGACATGACTGCCTCCATTCGGCCCGGGTGCGAATTCTGGTGGCCAGTCTAACACCCCGAGGGCACAATGGTCGCATCACTTCGTCAGGAGGAACCATGCGCTTGTTCTTCGCCGGCACCCGAGGCTCGGCGCCCGTGACCGCCCCCGACCGCGCCGTCTACGGCGGCGACACCACCTGCCTGCTCGTCACCGGTGTCGGCGGCGAACAGGTGGTGCTGGATTGCGGCACCGGACTGCCGTCGCTCACCAACCGGCTCGACACACGATCCGACTTGATGGTCCTGCTCACGCACTTCCACCTGGATCACCTGCAGGGGCTCGTCACGTTCGCGCCGCTCTACGCACCCGACACTCGCGTGCTGCTGGCCGCGCCGCCCGCCGACGGGCACACCGTGGAGTCCGCCGTGGGCGGCCTCATGCAAGCCCCGTACTGGCCGATCACGCTGGACCAGGTCGGCAGCAAGCTCAGCTTCGGTGACCTGCCGTCCGCCTCCGGAGAAACGCCTCTGCGCACCGGCGGCCTCGAGATCCGCTGGGCGCCCATTCCGCATCCCGGCGGCTGCACGGCCTATCGCCTGGACGAGCCGGCCACCGGCGCCAGCGCCGTCGTGGCCACCGACGCCGAATGGGACGACGCACCGGCACACATCCGCGCCGACTTCGTCCGCCTCTGCACCGACCCGGCCCCCTGCGCCGTCCTGGTCTGCGACGGCCAGTACGACTCGGACGCCATGCCGCAGCGCCGCGGCTGGGGTCACACAAGTCGCCAAACCGCGGTCGCCCTGGCCGAAGAGGTCGGCGCGGGACGGCTGCTGTTGACCCACCACGACCCGGCCGACGACGACGCGACCCTCGCCGCCCGCGAACGCGAAATCCAGATCATCCTGCCGACGGCCGCGCTGGCACGCCAGGGACAGGAACTGGACCTCTGCCGAAAGGACGCCCCGTGATCCTGGTCACCGAGATCCTGATCCTCCTGGCGATCTTCATCGTCGGCGCGGGACTGGCCGCCCCGATCCGCCACCGCACCAGTTCCGACCGTCCCGGCCTGGGCACGCTCGTCCACCACCTCTGTCGACCAGGGCTGGTGCTGCTGATCACGCTGCCGACGGTCACGCTCCTGAACCGTTGGCCGGCCGCCGCCGCCCACCTCGACGCGAATCCGATGCACGTCCAGGCCTGGATCGTCTTCTGGCTCGGCGTGCTGGGTCTGGGGCTGGCCGAGGCCGTGGCGCGACAGATCATCGTCCTGCGCGGTCGCGAGTGGCCGCTGCCGGACCTGCTGGAGGAGATCCTGCGCGCGGTCCTGGTCCTGGCGCTGGCGTTCGTGGTCCTGAAGGTGGAACTGGGGCTGGACATAGGGCCGCTGCTCGCGTCGACGGCGCTGGTGACCGCCGTGCTCGGTTTCGCGCTCCAGGGCGTCCTCGGCAACCTGCTGGCCGGCATGTCGCTCAACCTCACGCGCACCGTCAAGCAGGGCGACTGGGTCAGCCTCGACGGCGCCGAGGGTCGGGTCAAGCGCACCAACTGGCGCGAGACGCGGATCTCCACCGTCGGCGGCCATGAGTTGATCGTGCCCAACAGCCGCGTCGCCGAGGCGATCGTCCACAACCTCAACCACCCGACGCCCATGCGCCGCCACGGCATCGACATCGGCGCCAGCTACAGCGACGCCCCCGACGACGTCATCGCCGCGCTCGAGGAAGCCGCCGCCGAAGTGCCCGAAGTCCAGGCCAAGCCCGTGCCGGAGGCCATCCTCACCAGCTACGAGGACTACGGCATCAACTACCGACTGCGCTACTGGACGCGGCAGTACCACCGCCGCGACTGGGTCGATGCGCAAGTGTCGCGCCTGATCTGGTACAAGTTCAAGCGCCGCGGCATCGAGATCCCGTTCCCCATGAGCGACAAGCTGCTCAACGACTTCATGACCGTCGTCTACAACCAGCGCAAGCTCGAGCCCGAGACCGCCGACCTGGACGCCGTCGCCCGCGACCTCATGGCCGTCGGCCTCTTCGACAACCTGCTCACGGACGAGGACTGCGCGCGCCTCGCCCCACTCGTGCGCCGCGAGGCCTACACCCGCGGCGAGATCCTCATGCGTCAGGACGAGCCCGGCGACTGCTTCCACATCCTGGTGAGCGGCCGCCTCGCCGGCGCCATCGACCCCGACGTCGCGTTCACCGTCGAGGCCGGCGCCGTGGTCGGCGAGATGAGCCTGCTGACCGGCGAGCCCCGCTCGGCCACCCTCACCACCGAGACCGGCTGCGACATCCTCACCTTCGACCGCGACGCCTTCGTGGCGCTGCTCGGCCTGCGCGAAGAAATCCCCGAGAAGCTGGCCGACCTCGCCGCCGAACGCGCCGCCTCCAACCGCGCCGCCGCCGAGAAGGCGCGGGAAACGGCGACCGCCGCAGGTGCGGATCGCGGGGAGCGAAGCGGCATCCTGCGGCGGTTGCTGGGGTTGCTGGGGCGGTAGTGCTCGCGCTCGGTTCTACCGGTCTTGTCTCCGAGCGGGCATCTCTTTAGTATGACTTGGGGGATCGACCGCTCG
>CAZJMO010000066.1:11221-11801 GCA_964547085.1 uncultured Fibrobacteraceae bacterium
GCCTCCTTGACGCGAATGCGGCAAAACGATCGGGGGATGAATGATGCGGTGCCTGCGGTTCTGTCTGACCGCCTGCCTGGCTCTCAGCTGGGTCGGCTGCGCCCATGTGGACGCCAACTATCCTCACGCCGAAACGGGGACCGAGACGCTGGAGCTGCCGGAAGAGCACATCGTCCGCGGGCACTACACGAGCAAGACATACACACAGCTCGCGTGGCGCCGAGAGGGCGAGATCCATGGCTTCGTCACATACTGGGAAGACGCCGGCGTCATGGTTACCCGCATGAAGCGCGCGGCGAACGGCGACAACAAAGAAGCAGCCAAGGACCTCAAGCGGTTCGAGCGCATGCGGGATCGAGGGCTCTGCTACCTGGCGCTCTGGATCTACGTGGCGCCGGAGGTCGAGTTGCTGATCCGCCGCGGCGACCTGCGCATCGATTTCGAGGACGGCACCTCGACCGTCAACCAGGATCTCTTCCTGTACCCCCCGATCGACCGGCCCGATCCCTTCCAGTCAACGGCCAGCGGTGCCGTGCTGATCAGCGGCAAGATCGACCCCTACCTGCGGGGCCGCCATTTC
>CAZJMO010000067.1:0-265 GCA_964547085.1 uncultured Fibrobacteraceae bacterium
ATCCCTGGATCGAGACCCGACCCGATGTCCTCGCCCGGGACGGCCTGCCGTTGCTGCGCCGCCGCGGCGGCGGTTGCGCGGTCGTGGTCGATCCCGGCAACCTGATCTGCTCGGCGGTCCTGCCGATTCCCGGCCTCGGCGGCATCACCCGCGCCTTCGCGGCGATGACCACGGCGGTCGCCGCAGCACTGGCCGACCTCGGGCTGCCCGACATCGTTCAGGAAGGCGTCAGCGATCTGGCCGTGAACGGTCGCAAGCTCGGCGG
>CAZJMO010000067.1:275-11776 GCA_964547085.1 uncultured Fibrobacteraceae bacterium
ACCACGATCCTCATCGACCCCGATTGGTCGTCCATCGCGCGGTATCTGCCCCATCCGCCTCGCGAACCGACGTACCGACGTGGTCGGGATCACCGAAAGTTCTTGACCAGTGCGAGGGATCTGGGGCTGAATGTCGAAACGAGCACGTTCGCTGTCGAACTCGAACAACGGCTCGGATCACGTATTGAACTCGTATCGTCAACAGTTGCTTGAAGATTCCGCCCTACTTGTTATTGATTCATGCACCAATCCCTGTATACTGGATTCGGGAATTGCGGTTTCCCGTATTCGGGCAGCAAGCATGGGGACTTTCCCAAGAGGCACATCATCATGGATTCTTATCGTATCTTGATCATCGACGACCACCCTCTCGTCCGGTCGGGGATCTGCGCCATGCTGGAGCTCGACGACGATCTGAACGTCTGCGGCGAAGCTGAAGATGCGCAGGGCGCAATGCAGGTCATCCAGGACCAGGGTCCCGACCTCGCTCTCGTCGACATCTCCCTCAAGAGCGGCTCCAGCGGCCTGGAACTGATCAAGAACATCCGTCAGAAGTACCCGGACCTCAAGACGCTCGCCGTCTCCATGCACGACGAGGAGACGTATGCCCTGCGAGCGCTCAAGGCAGGCGCCCAAGGCTACGTCATGAAACAAGAGGGCACGGAGAAGATCCGTGAAGCCATCCGCTGTGTGCTTGAAGGCCGAACGTACCTGAGCCAGGCCATGACGCAGACCGCCGTCGACCACCTCGGCGCCGGCGGCATTCCCCGCGACAACTCGCCGTCGTCGGTCCTCAGCGATCGCGAACTCGAGCTCTTCGAGTTGACCGGTCAGGGCAAGGAAATCGCCGACATCGCGCGCATCATGAACATCAGCCCGCGCACCGTCGAGGTGCACCGCTCGCACATCAAGAAGAAGCTCGGCCTCAAGACGAGCACCGAGATCTTCCAGTGCGCTTACGAGTGGTTGCGGGAACGGGGCATGAAGCCGTAGCGGCAGGTGCGAAACCGGATCCGAATTGAAACGGGCGGCCCATCAGCGGGCCGCCCGTTTCGTCTCCGGACAAAATCATGCGCCCGGATCCCCCAATCCCCCACCGGGGTCACCGGACGCATAGTGCGCATGAATGAATTGTCCTGCCAGTCGCCGAAACCCTGTCCCGGGGCGCCGACTCCCTGTCTGGTTGTCCCTTTGGTTGTCCCTGCCCTCGATAACGCAAGGTCCGTGCCGTCCGGCCGCACCACTCCCCGCATCGTCGCGACGAATTCTCAACATGCAGTCGGAAAACGATTTACGACAGCGTAAGCGACCCACGCAAACGCCCCGGAATCGCATTGCGAACCCGGGGCGTTTTCTGAAGATCACCCTCCACGACCGCTCTTCCCCTGCACCATCAAGGAACCGTACGAAACGGGGCTCACCTCGGCATGCCCCCGGTCATCTGCGAATGACCCGTGCGATCATGCATCGTGGTCCCTGCGGATCACGCCGCCGTCGTGTCGCGACCGCTCGAGCCCCAGCTTGCGCATCATGTTGCGGAAACTCGTGGGCGAGATGCCCACCATCCGGGCCGCCTGGTTCACGACGTTGTCGGCGCGCCTCAGGGCGTCCGACAGGTAGTCCCGCTGCCATCGGGTCAAGACGCGATGGCGTGCGTCGTGGTAGGTCTGGAAAACCTCTTCGTCGGTCGTCTCTTCGGCGACGGCGTTCCCGTGACCCCCGAGGATCCGGTCGATCAGCGCCGCTTCCAGAACCCGTCCGCGACTGCGGATGAACGCTTCGAGCAGCGTGTGTTCGAGATCGCGGATGTTGCCGGGCCAGTCGTGCTCCTGCAGCCGCGCCATCGCCGCCGGCGCGATCTCCTCGACCGACGTCCCGGTGACCAGCTTGTGTTTCTCCAGGAAGTGCGTCACCAGGTGCGGGATGTCCTCGCGGCGTTCCCGCAGCGGCGGCACGCGGATGGCGAGCACCTTCAGGCGGTAGAAGAGGTCCTGCCGGAATTCGCCGCGCTCGGCCATGCTCTCCAGATCCTGGTGCGTCGCGGCGATCACGCGCACGTCGCAGGGAATCCTGTTCTTGGGGTCGGCGCCGATCCGCTGGATCTCGCGGTTCTGCAACACCCGCAGGAGCGTGGCCTGCGTGCTGCCTGGAATCTCGCCGATCTCGTCGAGCATGAGCGTGCCGCCGTGCGCCGCCTCGAACGCGCCGATGCGCCGGCTCACCGCGCCGGTGAACGACCCCTTCTCGTGGCCGAAGAGCGTGCTGGCGAGCAGCGTCTCGGGGATCGAGCAGAGATCTTCCGCGACAAACGGCTCGCGCGCGCGCCGGCTGTTCTGATGGATCCAGCGCGCCGCCAGTTCCTTGCCCGTGCCGGTCTCGCCCAGCAGCAGCACGTCGAGGTCGGCACCGGCGGCGAGGTCGAGATCTTCCAGGAGCCGGACGCTGGCCGGCCCCTCGCCCAGGACCTGCGTGTGGGCGGTGCCGAGGATGTCGTCGAGGCGATCCTGCAGGTAGCTCATCCGCCGGGTCTTGCCCGATTGCCGCAACGCGTGGCGCACGGTCTCGAGGACGATCTCCGGCGGGTTCTGCGCCTTGGCGATGAAGTTGACCGCGCCGGCGCGCATGGCCGCCACCACCAGCGGGATGCCGGTGTGCGAGGTGAGCATGATCACGGGGACCGAGACGTCGACGGCCTGAAGCTCCTGGAGCACCTCGAGGCCGTCGTGCCCGGGGAACTCGATGTCCAGCAGCACGGCGTCGGGCCAGCCCTGCCGGTAGATCTCCTTGGCGCGTTCGGGATCGACCAGGCAGCGCACCTCGAACTCGCGACCGAGCACCATGGCGATGTCCGCGGCGAAGCCCTCGTCGTCGTCCACGATCAACACGCGCGGCTGCGCGCGCGACTCCGTTTCCTCGTTCGTCATGAATCCTCCCGGGAGAGTTCGCTTCTCGTATGCAAGGGGCGCAGCAGACCGATGGTCACCGCGAGGCCGCCCCCGTCACGGTCGGCCAGATCGAGGGTTCCGCGGTAGCCGCCGAGAACCCTGCGCGCGTGGAAGAGCCCGTAACCCGAGCCGCCTTCCCGTGTCGTGTAGCCCGCCTGGCAGAGCTGTTCGGGGTCGCGACCCTGGAGACCGGGGCCGTTGTCGAGGATCTCCAGCCGCACCCGCCGCAGGTCCGCCCGCGCCCGCATCGCGACCGCCGGCGCTGGCGACCCGGAGGCCGCGACGGACGCGTTGCGCAACAGGTCCTGCAGGACCATCACCAGTTCGTGATCGCGGATCCGCGCGCGCAAGCCGTCCAGCGTCCCGAGGTCGAGCGAGGCCTCGATGCCCAGGGCCTCGAACTCGGTGAGGGACGCGCGCCAGGCCGTGTGCAGGGCGAGATCGACCCGGCAACTCAGCCGCGCTTCCACGATGGCGGCCAGGCGATCGACGGTCTGGCGCAGGTCGCGGGCGCCGGCGGCGATCGCTCCGGGGCTCCCGTTGCGAACGCTGTCCATCCGTTTCAGGCCGACGGCGAGGTCGGCGCTCACCGACCGGGTCTCGGCGACCAGGACGCCCAGTTCCGCGATCGCGCCCAGCTTGGCCCGCACCGCGCCGTGGAATTGCTGGTGCTCCGCCTGCCAGCGTTCGTGGAGCGCCCGGCGGTCAGCCGGATCGAGGTCGCCGGCGAGCATGCCGCCCTGGCGGATGAGGGCTTCCAGGTTCTTGCACCAGCCGGTGTGCGTGTAGGAGATGAACTCCTCGTTGAGGCGGTCCCACACCTCCAGGGGCGCGCGGCGGCGGGTCAGGAAGCGCAGCGCCGCCGGCACCGACGCGCCCACGGCCGCGCCCGCGGGCAACGAGATCGCCAGCCCCCAGGCATCCTGGCGCTGCCAGCCGAGATGGTGGGCGACGCCGGCGGCGAGCACCACCAGCACACCCAGCCCGACCGGTCTGATCCGCGGCCGTCGACGCAGGCGCAGATCCGCGAGCCCCGGTCGCGACACGACCATCAGCACGGCGATCAGCAACGCGAGCACGATGTTCTGCAGCACCAGCGGCCAGTCCGCGAACCGGGCCGACCAGCGGGGAGCGTGGACCCGCCGCAGCAGATGCCAACCGGCCACCCAGCGGCTGTCCGTCTCGACCACGGAGAGGCGCGTCCCGGCCGCGATCCCCGTGCGCACCACCCGACGTCCGGACGGAAAGACGACCTCCAGCCGGAACGGGCCGTCGTCCGGAAGACCGAAGTGCAGTTCGCGCGGACCGGAGAGCTGGTAGCCGTCGCCGGCGCGCAGCTCGCGAAGGGCAAGGAAGCCGTCGGCATGTTCATGGGTCAGGACGGCGCGGGCGCCGATGGCGTCCCAGTTCGACTCGGTCCCGAGCAGCCGGACCTTCAGGAAGCGATCGTTGTCGGTCCTGTTGACGAGGCAGAGCGGGTCGTTGTGCTTGCGGATGACGAGCAGATCCAGGTCGCCGTCGTCGTCGCGGTCGAGGACGCAGAGGCCGTGCAGGTCGGGGATCTCGGGCTTGCCGAAGACGCGGTCGCGGTCGGGTTCGAAGAGGCCGCCGCCGGTGCCCAGCAAGCAGAGCGACGGGCCGGCGCGGTTGCCGATGAAGAGGTCCAGGCACCCGTCGTTGTCGAGGTCGGCCGCCGCCACGCCCTCGCAGTGGCCGTCGTCGGCGACGGCCGCACGGCTGCGCGTATCGCGGGCGAAGTCGCCCGAACCGCTGCCCCAGAACAGGATGTTGCGGCCGGACGAGGACCGGCGGCACGAATCCTGGTCGAGGCCGAGATAGAGATCCCAGGCGCCGTCCCCGTCGAAATCGGCCACGGACATGCCCTCGACCATGGCCCCGCCTCCGCGGGTCGGCACCGGGCCGGTCACCACGAAACCGTTCGCCCCGTCGTTGCGCAGGATCCCGGCGCCGGAGACCAGCAGATCCTGGTCGCCGTCGAGGTCGATGTCGCTGAAGAGCACGCCGTTGGAGACATGACGCACGGCGAGCGGTTCGGCGAGGTCGACCGATGCCGGAACGAACCCTCCGGCCCCGTCGTTGAGCATCAGCACGTCCGGCGCGTCGTGGGAGGCGAGGTAGATGTCCACCCGTCCGTCGCCGTCGGCGTCCGCGGCGGCGATCGAGGAGATGCTCAACGGCGCGGTGCGCGTGGGATAGACACGCGGTTCGTCCGCGAACCGGCCGCGCCCGACGTTCTCGAGCACCCGCAGCCCGTCGCGCTCCACGTGGGCCAGCACCAGGTCCTGATCACCGTCGTTGTCGAGATCCAGGAACACGCCGACATCGCCGAGGTAGCGGTCCAGACCGTGAAGCGCCGCCGTGTCGCGCAGTTCGGGGTCGCGCCCGGCCCAGAACTGCGCCGCGCGCCCGAGGAACCCCGGCAGCAGCAGATCCCAGCGACCGTCGCGATCGAGGTCGGCCGTGGTCGCGCTGTAGCTCTGGAGTTTCTGGATCACGAACCCCGGCACGCGCGCCTCGCCGCAGTCCTCCACACCGGCGCGCGAACCGAGGTACAGGTTGTCGAGGCGGATCTCCTGGCTGACCGGACCGCGCAACTCGAACTCCAGCGCCTCCAGTTCGATGCACGTTTGCGCGGGATCGGTGCAGGGTGTGGAGAGGTCGCCCAGATCCAGGCGATGGCAATCCCAGACGAGGACCGGGTCGAAGCCGTCGCTCGGCGTGTAGAACGGCGTGTTCCAGTGCTCGCGCGTCTCGCGCACGCCGTCGCGGAGGTAGATCAGCCGCACGCCGACCGCTTCCGAACGCCGGTTGTCGCGGTACCACCAGTCCCATTGCAGCACCGCGTCCGGATCCAGCAACAGGCGGACGTCGGGATCAAGCGCGCGCAGGTCCATCCGCAGGCGCACCGCGGCGTCGGTCATGCCGGGATCGACGGTGCTCGCGCGCAGGACCAGGCAGACCGAGCTGTCGGGCCCCTGCGGATCGAAGCCCACGTCGTACCACACGCGCCCGTCCACCTGCACCGACCATGTCGGATACGGGTGGACCTGATCGGTGACCCGCGGCAATCGGACGGCATTGAAATCCTGAGTGAACGTGACGCCGGCGGAGGCGAAGGAAACCGCAGCCACCAGCAGGAGGAGCACCAGGATCGGATCCACGACCCGACGGCAGCGAATGTCGACAACGATCGGCACGGCCCCCTCCAGCGCCAGCCTCGTTCGGCCAAATCCTTGATGAAACGCTGCTTCAATTACGTGATGATACCAAACAGCTCCTCGCCGACCAACACGCATCCTGGATCCGGCCAACGTTGACGCCCCATGAAACGGCATTATCCATGGGAATACGATAAAGACGTTTCCATACCGACATCGCCGATCGAAGGGAGGCCGACGGTGGCCGACAACCCACGCCAGGATCCCGCCTCGCTGCCGCAGATCGAGGACCGCGAGTGGCGCGACTCCATCGACTACGTGTTGCAGAACCAGGGGCCCGACCGCGTCCGCCAGCTGCTCCGCCTGCTGCAGACCCGCGCGCAGGAACAGGGCGTCAGCATTCCCTTCACCGCCAATACGCCATACCTGAACACCATCCCGCGCCACCAGCAGCCGGTGTTCCCGGGCAACCGCGAGATCGAACGCCGGATCAAGAGCCTGATCCGCTGGAACGCCATGGCGATGGTCGTGCGCGCCAACCGGGCCAGCCCGGGCATCGGTGGCCACATCTCCACGTTCGCCTCGGCGGCCACGCTCTGGGAGATCGGCTTCAACCACTTCTGGCGCGGGCCGGACCACGAATCGCTCGGCGACATGGTCTACTTCCAGGGTCACGCCTCGCCCGGCCTGTACGCGCGCGCGTTCCTCGAGGGTCGTCTCGACGAGAACGACCTGACCAACTTCCGCCGCGAACTGGACCCCGCCGGCGGGCTCTCGAGCTACCCGCACCCGTTCCTCATGTCCGACTTCTGGGAGTTCCCCACCGTCAGCATGGGCCTGACCGCGATCCAGGCGATCTACCTCGCGCGCTTCAACCACTATCTCGTCGACCGCGGGCTGCGGAAAAGGTCGGGACGCAAGGTCTGGGCGCTGCTCGGCGACGGCGAGATGGACGAGCCGGAGAGCCTCGGCGCGATCACCCTGGCCTCGCGCGAACAGCTCGGCAACCTCATCTTCGTCATCAACTGCAACCTGCAGCGCCTCGACGGTCCGGTGCGCGGCAACGGCAAGATCATCCAGGAACTGGAAGCGGCGTTCCGCGGCGCCGGCTGGCACGTGATCAAGGTCATCTGGGGCAGCGAGTGGGACGACCTCCTCGAGCGCGACCAGACCGGCCTGTTGCAGAAACGCATGGAAGAGGTCCTCGACGGAGAGATGCAGCGCTACTCGATCAGCGACGGCGCCTACATCCGGCAGCACTTCTTCGGCAAATACCCCGAGTTGCTCGACCTCGTCGCCGATTACTCCGACGAGCAGATCCGCAAGCTGACGCGCGGCGGCCACGACCCCGAGAAGGTCCACGCCGCCTACCGCGAGGCCACGACCCACGGTCGTCCGCAACCCACGGTCATCCTGGCCCACACCGTCAAGGGCTACGGCCTCGGCGAGGCCGGCGAGGGCCGCAACGTCACGCACAGCCAGAAGAAGCTGAACTTCGAGGAGCTGCGCGAATTCCGCACGCGCTTCAACATCCCCATCGCGGACGAGGACCTGGCCGAGACCCCGTTCTATCGCCCCGCCCCCGACAGCCCCGAGATGCAGTACCTCCAGAAGCGCCGCGAAGTCCTCGGCGGCAACCTGCCCGAACGACGCGTCCCGGACGTCAATCTGGCCTGCCGGACCGAGACCATGTTCGCCGACCTCTACGCCGGCAGCGGTGACCGCGAGGTCGCGACGACCATGAGCTTCGTCCACCTCCTCTCGCGCCTGATGAAGGACGAGGAGTTCGGCAAGTACATCGTGCCCATCGTGCCCGACGAGGCCCGCACCTTCGGCATGGAATCGCTGTTCCGGCAAGCGGGAATCTACAGCCACGTGGGCCAGCTCTACGAACCGGTCGACAAGGGCAACCTGCTCTTCTACAACGAGAAGAAGACCGGCGCGATCCTCGAGGAAGGCCTGTCCGAGGCCGGCAGCATGGCCAGCTTCATCGCCGCCGGCACGGCGTACGCCAACAACGGCGTGCCGGCGATCCCGTTCTACACCTTCTACTCCATGTTCGGCTTCCAGCGCGTCGGCGACCTCATCTGGGCCGCCGGCGACATGCAGGCCAAGGGCTTCCTGATCGGCGCCACCGCCGGCCGCACCACGCTCGCCGGCGAGGGTCTGCAGCACCAGGACGGACACAGCCACGTGCTGGCCATGGCGCCCACCAACATCAAGGCCTACGACCCCGCCTTCGCCTACGAGCTGGGCGTGATCATCCACGACGGCATCACGCGCATGTACTGCAACAACGAGTCGTGGATCTACTACCTGACGGTCATGAACGAGACCTACAAGCATCCGCCCATGCCGGACGACCCCGCCGTCCGCGAGGGCATCCTGCGCGGGATGTACCGTTTCAGCCGCAGCCCGCTCAAGGGCGCCAAGGCGAAGAAGCGCGCCCATCTGCTGGGGTCGGGCGCCATCCTCAACGAGGCGATCAAGGCGCAGGAACTGCTGCAGGAGAAGTACGGCGTGGCGGCGGACGTCTGGAGCGTCACCAGCTACAAGGAGCTCTACCGCGACGCGATCGAGGCCGAGCGCGCGCACCTGCTGAAGCCCGGCGCCAAGGAGCTGCCGTGGATCGAGCAGGTCCTGGGCAGGGAGAAGGGCGTGTTCGTGGCGGCCAGCGATTACATGAAGGTCATGCCCGCGACGGTCGCGCGCTGGGTGCCGGGCCGCCTGCACATGCTGGGCACCGACGGCTTCGGACGCAGCGACGACCGCGCCCGGCTACGCGACTTCTTCGAGGTCGATCACCGCTACATCGCGCTCGCGGCGCTGCACGAACTGGCGCTCGACGGCGCCCTGGACATGAAGGTCGCCCGCCAGGCGCTCAAGGATCTGGACATCGACCCGGGCAAGCTGAACCCGCACGTCGACTGACCCCGCCCCGGTATGAAGGAGACGACATGAAGCAAGAGATCCGCGTTCCCGAGGTCAGCGACGGCGTGACCAAGGGGACGGTCATCGGCATCAGCGTGGCCGTGGGCGACCGCGTCGAGACGGACCAGACGTTGCTCGAGCTGGAGACCGAAAAGGCCGTCGTGGCCATGCCGTCGCCGTTCACTGGCACGATCACCGCGATCCTGGTGGACGACGGCGACGAGGTCGACATCGGCCAGGTGGTCATGGCGGGCGAACCCGAGGGGGAAACCGCCGCCGCGCCGGAGCCCGTGGCTGCGCCGTCGGCCCCCGCGTCTGCGCCCGCGCCTGAACCGACCCCTGAACCGACGCCCGCGGCTCAACTGCCGCCGCCGCGCACCGAGGCCACGCCGCCGGGCGAGGTCGCGCCCGCGTCGCCGGTGGTGCGCCGCTTCGCGCGCGAACTGGGCGTCGACATCCACGCCGTCACCGGCACCGGCCCGGGCGGCCGTATCTCCGAGCAGGACGTCCGCGAGTTCGTCAAGCGAGTCCTGGCCGGCGGCGCCGTTTCCGCAGCCGGCGGCGCGGCAACCACGCGACCGCTGCCCGACTTCGCCAAGTGGGGCGAGGTCGTGCGCGAACCGCTGTCGAAGGTCCGCAGGATCACCGCCGACGCCATGGCCTACGCCTGGGCCACCGCCCCGCGCGTGACGCAGGAAGACAAGGCCGACATCACCGCCGTCGAGGCCTTCCGCCGGGAATACAACCGCAAGGCGACGCCCGAGTCCAAGCTCACCATGACGGCCATCCTGGTGAAGGTCGCCGCCCAGGCGCTGAAGCTCTTCCCCCAGGTCAACAGCAGCCTCGACCTCGCCGCCGGCGAACTGGTCGTCAAGAAGTACATCCACGTGGGCGTCGCCGTGGACACCCCGGGCGGCCTGCTGGTGCCGGTGATCCGCGACGCCGACCGCAAGGGCATCGCCACGCTGGCCGCCGAGCTGAACGAAACCGCGGCCAAGACCCGCGAGCGCCGCATCTCGCCCGCCGACATGGAGGGCGGCAGCTTCACCATCAGCAACCTCGGCGGCATCGGCGGCACGGGCTTCTCGCCCATCGTCTACGCACCGCAGGTCGCGATCCTGGGCGTTTCCCGCGCCGAGATGGACCCGGTTTGGGACGGCGCCGAATTCCAGCCGCGCCTGCGCATGCCGCTGTCGCTCAGCTACGACCACCGCGTGGTCGACGGCGCCGACGGCGCGCGGTTCCTGCGCTGGATCTGCGCCGCGCTCGAACAACCTCTGCTGCTGGCCATGGAGGACGACGCATGAGCACCACTCCGGACAGAGCGCAACTCGTCGTCATCGGCGCCGGGCCCGGCGGTTACGCCGCCGCGTTCAAGGCCGCCGACCTGGGCATGGACGTGACGATCATCGACCCCGAGGAGAATCCCGGCGGCGTCTGCCTGCACCGCGGCTGCATCCCGAGCAAGGCGTTCCTGCACGCCGCCAAGCTCATCCGCGAGACCGAGGAATCGGCCGCCATGGGTGTCGCCTTCGCGGCGCCCGAGGTCGATATCGACAAGCTGCGCGGCTGGAAGGACGGCATCGTCAGCACCCTGGTCGGCGGCCTCGGCGGCAAAGTGACGCAGAAGAAGATCCGCCACATGCGCGGTCGCGCGACGTTCACCGGCCCGGGCGCGTTGACCGTCGACCTGGTCGAAGGCGGCACGGCCACGCTCGCCTACGACCAGGCGATCCTGGCCACCGGATCGCGCCCCACGCTGCCGCCGTTCGTGGACGCGCTGACCGACCGCGTGATCGACAGCACCGGCGCGCTGGATCCCACGTCGATCCCACGCTCGCTGCTGGTGATCGGCGGCGGCTACATCGGGCTCGAGTTGGGCTCGGTCTACGCGGCGCTGGGCACCCGGATCACCGTGGTCGAGATGCTCCCGCAACTGATGACCGGCGCCGACCGCGACCTCGTCAGCCAGCTCAAGCGCCGTCTCGACAAGCAGTACGAGGCGATCCTCACGAGCACCAAGGTGCTCGCGCTGAAGGAGCAGAAGAACGGCGTCAAGGTGACCACGGAGGACAAGAAAGGCGACCAGTCGAGCAAACTCTACGACCGCGTACTCGTGTCCGTGGGGCGGCGACCCAACATCCAGAACCTCGGCCTCGAAGCCGCAGGGATCGAGCTCGACGGCGGCTTCGTCAAGGTGGACGCGCAGCGGCGCACGACCGCGCCGAACGTCTTCGCCATCGGCGACATCACCGGCCAGCCCATGCTCGCGCACAAGGCCACCCACGAGGGCTACGTGGCCGCCGAGGCGGCCGCCGGCAAGACCACGGCCTTCGAACCGCGCGGCATCCCCGCCGTCTGCTTCACCGACCCCGAGATCGCGTGGGTCGGTCTGACCGAGACCGAGGCCCGCGCGCAGAAGCGCAAGGTCAAGACGGCCAAGATC
>CAZJMO010000068.1:0-1009 GCA_964547085.1 uncultured Fibrobacteraceae bacterium
TTTTGCGCCGCCCGCCGTTGATCCTGGCCGACGAACCCACCGGCAACCTGGACGAGGCCGCCGGCGACCGCGTCATGAAACTGCTGCTCGACCTCGCGCGCGACGAGGGCGCGGCCCTCCTCTACGTCACGCACAGCCGCGAGCAGGCTGCGCGCGCCGACACGGTTCGGCGCCTGCGGGACGGCCGGCTGGAGGCGGGGTCGTGAACGCGCGGCTGCTGCGCGCCGTATTCGCGCACTGGCGCCAGGCGCGCACGCTGACGCTGCTGACGGTGTTCGGCGTGGCGCTCGGGGTGGCGTCGGTCGTCTGCATCCAGACGTTGAACCAGGGCGCGCTCGCCGCGTTCGGGGGCGGCATGAAGGCCGTCAGCGGCGACGCCGATCTGGTGGTGCTCGGTCAGGGCCCCGACCTCGACGAGTCGCTCTACCCCGCGATCCTGGCGCATCCCGACGTGGTCGCCGCGTGGCCGCTGGTGCGCGCCTGGGCGGAACTGCGCGCGCGGCCCGGCGTGTTCCTGGAGATCCTCGGCGTCGACATCTTCGCGCCCGTCCGCTTTCCCGTCGACCTGGGCGAGGACACCGGTTTCACGCGGTTCGACGGCTTGCTCACCGAGCCCGGCTGGGTGGCGCTGACGCCGGAGTTCGCGACGGAACTGGACCTGGCCGTCGGCGACAACGTCTCCGTCGCGGCCGGCGACCGCATCGCCACGCTCACCGTCGGCGCGCTGGTCGACTTCCGCCGCCACGCGCCGCTGGCCAGCCGCAAGCTCGCGCTGATGGACATCGCCCAGGCGCAGCATCTCTTCGGCCGGCGGGGTCGGGTCCGGCAGTTCGACGTGCAGGTGGTCGCGGGCGCCGACGGCGTGCGCCTGCAGCACGATCTCGGCCCGGGCGTCCGCGTGCTCACGCCCGACCAGCGCGAGGAAAACGCCGCCGGACTGCTGGCCGCGTTCCGCCTGAACCCCACCGCGCTGAGCCTGATCTCGGTCCTGGTCGGTGGTTTCCTGATC
>CAZJMO010000068.1:1019-6690 GCA_964547085.1 uncultured Fibrobacteraceae bacterium
GGCGGCACCGAGGCCGATAAGGCGGGGCAGTCTCTGGGTGCCGCCTCCGCCGGGCAGCAGGCCCACCTGGCTTTCTGATCTCGGTGCTGGTCGGCGGTTTCCTGATCTTCAGCGCGGTGCACGCCTCGCTCGTGCGGCGACGGCGACATTTCGGCCTCCTGCGGTCGCTGGGCGCGAGCCGTGGCCAGGTCCTCGGCGTGATCCTGATCGAGGCGGCCGTCCTGGGCACCGTCGGCACGGCGCTGGGCCTGCCGCTGGGCTATCTCGCCGCGCGCCTGAACGTCGACACCGTCAGCGCCACGCTCACCAACATCTACCTGCTGAGCGAGATCGAGCAGCTCCGTCTGCCGCCGCTGCTGGTGGTGGTCGCCGCGCTGGTCGGTCTGGGCGGGGCCGTGCTCGGCGCGCTCCTGCCCGCGCTCGACATCGTCCGCCGCGACCCCGTCGCCCTGCTCGGCGCCGCCGGTCTGCCCGAACGCGTCGCGCGTCTGGCGCCGCGTCTTGCCGCGGGCGGACTGGCGATCGCGGTCGTGGTGATGGTCTGGTACTGGGGCGGCGGACACCGCCTGAAGGAGAGCGGGTTCGTGCTGGCGTTCGTCCTGATGGTCGCGCTGCCGCTCTGGACACCGCTCCTGCTGCGCGAGACGTGCGGTCGTGTGCCGCCGTCGGGATTCGGTTGGCGGCTGGGCCTGCGCGGTCTGGCCTCGCGCCTGCAGTCGACCAGCTTCGCGGTGGCGGCGCTCGCGGTGACGGTCTCCATGCTGGTGGGGATCACGCTGCTGATCGGCAGTTTCCGCCAGACGCTCGACACCTGGATCGGGCGCAGCCTGGTCGCCGACATCTTCGTCACCGGCGCCACCTGGGAGCGCGACCAGGGCCGGGCGTGGCTGGCGGAGGATGTCGTGGACACGCTGGTGCATTTCGACGGCGTGCGCGCGGCGGATCTGCAGCGGCGCCTGGATGCGCGGACGGTGGACGGCCGTCCGGTGCGGCTGGCCGCGTTCCGTCGCGTCGGCGAGGCGCCCGGACGGTGGGCGGCGCGCGTGCCGCTGCTGTCGGGCGACGCCGACCGCGTCGAACGCGAACTCCGCGACCACGGCGCCGTCATGATCACCGAACCGCTCGCCCGGCGACTCGATCTGGCGGTGGGCGACACCCTGGTCCTGGCCGGCCCGCGCGGACCGGCCGCGCTCGCGGTCGCGGGCGTCGGCTACGATTACAGCAGCGAGAACGGCCTCGTCTTCCTGACCCGCCGGACGCTGGAGTCCATCTACGGACCGGGCGGCACGGCCAGTCTGGCGATCCATCTCGAGCCGGACCGCGACGTCGAGGCCACGCTCGACGCCATGCGCGCCGCGCTGCCCGGCGCCGCCGTCGAGCTGCGCAGCAACGCGCGCCTGCGGGCCGAAATTCTCGACATCTTCGACCAGACCTTCGCCGTGACCCGTATCCTGCAGGCCATGGCGCTGGTGATCGCGGTGTGCGGCGTGTCGCTGACGCTGCTGATCATGGGCCGCGAGCGGGCCACCGAACTGGCGCTCTACCGCTCGCTGGGCGCCACGCGCGGGCAGATCTTCCGGCTGGGCCTGAGCGAGGGCGCCGGCCTGGGCGTGCTGGGGCTGGCGCTGGGACTCCTGGGCGGCGCGGTCCTGGCGGTGATCCTGATCCTGCTCATCAACCGCGCCTGGTTCGGCTGGACCATCCGCTTCGCGTTGCCGTGGTCGGCGCTCGTCTGGCAGATGGTCTGGATCCTCGGCGGGTCGCTGGCCGCGTCGGTGTACCCGGCGCTGCGGTCCAGCCGCACGCCGATCGCGGAGCTCACGCGGGAGGATCTGCTGTGACGCTGATGCTGCTCCTGGCGCTGCTGACCGGCGCGTCCGGATGGCGCGACGCGGGTCCGGACCATGCGTGGTCGTTCCCGCGCGACCACCACGCCCGCCACGAATACCGGAACGAGTGGTGGTACGTGACCGGCCATCTCGCGCCGGCCGGCGCCGACGAGCCCGCGTACGGATTCCAGGTGACCTTCTTCCGTCTGGGCATCGCGCCGGAGATGCCGCCCTGGGACAGCGACTGGGCGGCGCGCGACCTGGTCATGGCCCACGTCGCGATCACCGACGTCGGCGCCGGCCGCCACGAATTCCACGAGGTGCTGACCCGTCCGGGACCTGGTCGCGGCGGTTTCCCGGCGCTGCCCGACAGCGTGCTGGCCTGGTGCCGCGCGCCGGCGGGCGAGGACTGGCGTTGGTCGCTGGCGCGCCGGGAGGACGGTTTCGCGGTGTCGGTGGACGGCCGTCTGGAGCTGACGCTCACGCCCGAGCGGCCGCGCGTCTTCCAGGGGCCGAACGGCTTCAGCGTCAAGGATCCCCAGGCCGGCGCGGGCAGTCTCTACTACAGCTACACGCGTCTGGCCGCCCGCGGCGTGCTCGCCGACACGCTGCAGGTCCACGGCCGCGCCTGGCTCGACCGCGAGATCTTCACCGACCAGCTCGCCGCGCGGCACGAGGGCTGGGACTGGCTCAGTCTGCAGCTGGACGACGGTCGCGACCTCATGGTCTTCACCCTGCGGGATCGCGACGGACGGCCCGACACCGCCCGCGCGACGCTCGTCGAGCCGGGCGGCGCGGTCCGCTGGCTGGAAGCGCCGCTGGACGTGCTGAGCCCGCGCCGCTGGTGGACCAGCCCGCGGACCGGCGCGCGCTATCCCGTGGCGTGGGCGCTGCGGTTGCCGGCGGTCGGGGTGGCGGTGGATCTGGAGGCGGTTCTGGACGACCAGGAGAATGTGGGTCGCGTGACGTACTGGGAGGGGGCGGTGCGGGGGCCGGGGTGCAGGGGTTACGTGGAGCGGACGGGCGTCCGTTAGACGCGCGCAGGAGCGGAGACCGAAGTCCCCGCTCCTTGCGCAAGTCCCGGACGGGAGTCTACTGGAAGATCGCCTTCACGGCGGTCCAGTTGGACTCGTCGACAGGCGTGGTCGTGCCGCCGGACTCGTAGATCGCGTTCGGCAGGCGGACGCTGGCGTGGTCGGGCACGGTGATGGTGATGTCGTCCACGTAGATCGTGGCGCCGCGGTCACCATACACGACACCGTCGATCACCAGGCCGTTGTGGCCTTCGGCGATCGTCCAGGTGTACGAGAACTCTTCCCAGCCGCTCTGCGAACCGAAATCGTTGTTGCCGCCGAGGCTGCCGTCGTCGGCTTCCATGTCCTGGCCGCGCGCGTCCGTGGCGTTCTCGAGGGCGTCGTTGTAGTGCGACCACAGGCGGAAGTAGGGCATGTTGGAGTTGTCGTCCCGGCGCCACAGGTTGACGGTGACCTCGTCACCGACCTGCAGATCCCAGACGGCGGCCAGGAAGCCCATGGCATAGCCGTCGGTGGCGAAGGTTTCCTTCTGGAGCGCCAGACCACTGCCGGCACTGTCGGTATGGTTGCACAGGGGATCCACGATGGTGGACATCTCGCCGTCGAAACAGCCGAGGTAGTCGGCCGCGCCGTCCGCCCAGTCGTAGGTGTACTCGCCCGCGAGGGCTGGTACGGTGAGGATACAGATCACAGCGAAAAGAGTCGTGAGCTTGCGCATTGTTCGGTCCTCCCGGAGAGTAAAGCCATTGCCTGACGACATGATCGGCAGCGGCTACCGGCACTTGAGCCCGAATTCTTCGAGCTGCTGGATACCCGTTGCATTGTCCGTACCAGTTGCTCGTGTTATCTTGCTGACCCGGAAATGCCCGTGAATGTCCACCAAACGCGCCCTGGAAGGCGAGGAACGACCATGGCCTGGGAAAAGATTACCGCCCTGCTGACCGAAAACGTGCCGGTCGGGTCGACCGTGACCGTCAAGGGCTGGGTGCGGACGCGACGCGACAGCAAGGCCGGCCTGAGTTTCGTCCAGGTCCACGACGGGACCTGTTTCGACGCCCTGCAGGTGGTCGCGCCGGGTGATCTGGCTAATTACGAGAATGAGATCCAGCATCTGTCTGCCGGTTGTGCCGTGGAATGCACGGGAGAGCTCGTCGCGAGCCAGGGCAAGAACCAGGTCGTGGAACTGAAGGCCGAAACGATCCGCGTCATCGGCTGGGTCGAGGATCCCGAGACGTATCCGGTGCAGCCAAAGCGGCACACGATGGAGTTCCTGCGCGAGGTGGCGCACCTGCGGCCGCGCACCAACACCTTCGGCGCCGTGGCGCGCGTGCGGAACTGCCTGGCGCAGGCCACGCACCGGTTCTTCCACCAGAACAGCTTCTACTGGATCCACACGCCGATCATCACCGCCAGCGACGCCGAGGGCGCCGGCGAGCTGTTCCGCGTCTCCACGCTGGACGCCGTCAACCCGCCGCGCAACGACGCGGGCGGGGTCGACTGGTCGCAGGATTTCTTCGGCAAGCAGGCGTTCCTCTCGGTGTCGGGACAGCTCAACGTCGAGACCTACTGCCAGGCGATGTCGCGCGTCTACACGTTCGGGCCGACGTTCCGCGCCGAGAACAGCAACACCAGCCGGCACCTGTCGGAATTCTGGATGATCGAGCCCGAGATCGCGTTCGCCGACCTGCAGGACGATGCCGACCTCGCCGAGTCGTACCTCAAGTTCATCTTCCAGGCCGTCCTCGACGAGTGCGCCGACGACATGGCCTTCTTCGCCAAGCACGTGCAGAAGGACTGCGTGGAGCGGCTGGAGCGGTTCGTGACCTCGAGCTTCGAGCGGATGACCTACACCGAGGCCGTGGCGCATCTGGAGAAGGCCAAGACGAAGTGGGAGTATCCCGTGGAGTGGGGCAGCGACCTGCAGAGCGAGCACGAGCGCTACCTCTGCGAGGAGCTGTGCGACCGTCCCGTGGTCGTCATGGACTACCCCAAGGAGATCAAGGCGTTCTACATGCGCATGAACGACGACGAGAAGACCGTCGCGGCGATGGACGTGCTGGCGCCGGGAATCGGCGAGATCATCGGCGGTTCGCAGCGCGAGGAACGTCTGGACGTGCTCGACGCGCGCATCGAGGAGCTGGGCCTGGAGAAGGACACATACTGGTGGTACCGCGACCTGCGGAAGTACGGGACCTGCCCGCACGCCGGCTTCGGTCTGGGCTTCGACCGCGCCGTCAACTACACCACCGGTGTCAAGAACATCCGGGACGTGATTCCCTTCCCGCGGGCGCCCAAGCTGGCGGAGTTCTGATCCCGCGGTATTGCGCCGGTTCGCGGGGGTCTCTATGATTCAGATAGAGGCCCCCGTGTGCGTTCGCGCCGGAAGAGTCCGGTCGGGCTGACGGCCGCGGGCGGTCCGTCAACAAGGAGGGACGCCATGTCTGCAAGAACCCGCGTTGCGGTCGTGTTGCTGGGGATGCTGTTGATTCTGTCGATGGTCCTTGTCGGTTGTGACGACAATGCGACGCCGCCCGATCCGGCGTGCAACGACGGAAATCCGAACCTCGTCAAGTCGGACCTGCCCCGCGACACGTCGCCCGACGTGCCGCCTGCCGATTACGACCAGCTTGCCGCCGGCAACCATACCTTCGCGCTGAATGTGTTCCACGACCTGGCTGCCGCCGACAACTTTCTGATCTCGCCGCTGAGCATCCGCACCGCGTTCTCCATGACCTACGCCGGCGCGCTCGGGCAGACGGCCGAGGAGATGGACGCCTTTTTCAAGGAAGGGCGACTCGTGATGAACGG
>CAZJMO010000068.1:6700-10881 GCA_964547085.1 uncultured Fibrobacteraceae bacterium
TCTGCATCCGGCCTGGAACGGTCGGGACCTGATCCTGGCCAGTCGCAACGATCCGGGCGGCGAACACACGGCACCAGTGGCCCTGAACCTGGTCAACTCGGTGTGGAGCCGGCTCGGGTATCCGTTCGAGCCGGATTATCTGGACCTGCTGGCGGTCCACTACGGGACCGGCGTCCGCGAGATCGATTTCCGCTTAGCGCCCGACGAGAGCCGCGAGACCATCAATTACTGGGTGGCGGACCAGACGATGCAACGGATCCTGGACCTCCTGCCGCCCCTGTCGATCACCACCGACACGGCCGTCGTCCTGGTCAACGCGCTGTACTTCTACGCGTCCTGGGAGACCCCGTTCGACCCGGAAGAGACCGTGGATGCGGACTTCCATTTCCTCGACGGCAGCGTCAGCGCCGTGCCCACGCTCCACCAGACCGCGCGCTGCGACTACTACGAGGAGCCCGGCGTCCAGGTGCTGGACATGCCGTTGTCGGATCCGAGCGGGTCGCTGTCAATGGTCGTGATCCTGCCCGATGCGGGGACGTTCGCGGCGTTCACTGACGGGCTCGACACCGCGACCCTGGCCCGCCTGCTGGACGGACCGACGCTCGCCGAGGTGGACGTGGCGCTGCCGAAGTTCTCGTTCGAGTCCAGCGTGCGGCTCAAGGCGACGCTGCAGAGGTTC
The DNA here is from genome assembly GCA_964547085.1 of uncultured Fibrobacteraceae bacterium. Classification (GTDB taxonomy): domain Bacteria; phylum Krumholzibacteriota; class Krumholzibacteriia; order LZORAL124-64-63; family LZORAL124-64-63; genus Glo-17. Next base: position 7,380 of record CAZJMO010000068.1, read on the forward strand.
GGCATGGAGTTGCCGTTCACCGCGTCGGCCGATTTCAGCGGCATGACGCAGAACGACCAGCTCTGGATCGACGAGGCGTACCACAAGACGTTCATCGGCGTGGATGAGAAGGGTGTCGAGGCGGCGGCGGCCACGGCGGTGGTGATGATCGATGTCTCGGTTCCCCCGCACGGCGAGTTCAAGGCGGATCGCCCGTTCCTGGTGGTGATCCAGGACCGGGAGACCGACACGATCCTGTTCCTCGGGCAGGTGGTGGCGCCCTAGCCCAGGTCCGACCCCGCGAGCCGTCCCGTCGAGAACGCGGCCTGCAGGTTGTAGCCGCCGGTGTCGCCGGCGAGGTCGAGAACTTCGCCGGCGAAGTACAATCCGCGCACGAGTCGGGACTCCATGCTGCGCGGATCGATCTCCTTCAGCACGACCCCGCCCGCGGTGACGATCGCCTCGTCCAGCGGCCGGTATCCGTCGATCGTGAAGACGCAGTGTTTCAGCCAACCGCGCAGAGCCTTCCGTTCGCTCGCCGACATCTCGTGCAGGCGGCGGTCGTGCGGGATCGCGAGCGCGTTCATGCAGACCGGAATCAGCGCCATCGGCAACAGCGAGTTGAGCATGTCGCGGAACGTGGCGCGCCCGTCGCGGTCGATCTCGCGCAGCAGGCGGGCGTCCAGTTTCTTCTCGTCGAGGGCGGGCTTGAGGTCGAGCGCGATGGAAACCGCGGCGCCGCCGTCGAGGGCGTCGACGATCATGCCGCTCACGGTCAAGATGATGGGGCCGGACAGGCCGGTGGCGGTGAAGGTCAACTCGCCGAACTCCTGCGCCTTCTTCTTGCCGTCGATCACGATGCGCGCGGAGACGTTGCGGAGATTGAGATGGGTGAGCTGGTCGCGGGGGACGTCGCGGCTCTCGAGCGGCACCAGCGCCGGCCGCACCGGTGTCACCGTGTGTCCGACCGCGCGGGCCAGCGCGTAGCCGTCGCCGCTGGAGCCGGTGCGCGGGTAGCTGGAGCCGCCGGTGGCGACGATGACCGCGTCGGCTTCGTATGTCTTGCCGCCGGCGGTCTCGACGCCGCACACGGCGCCGTCCCGCACGACGAGTCCGCTGACCGGTTCGTTGATGACGATCGCGGCCCCAGCCCGCTTCGCCCAGGTCACCAGGGCGCCGGTCACCTCGGGCGCTTTCCCGCTCGCCGGGAAGACGCGGCCGCCGCGCTCGGTCACCACGGGCACGCCGATGTCCTCGCAGAAGGCCATCAGGTCCGGCGCGAAGAACCGCGCGAACGCCTGCCGCAGGAACCGTCCGTTGCGCCCGAAATGCTCGATGAACTGCGGCACGGGGTCGGTGTTGGTGAGGTTGCAGCGACCCTTGCCGGTGATGCGCAGCTTCATGCCCGGCCGCCGCATCTTCTCCAGGACGATGACGTCGTGGCCCTGCTCCGCCGCTGTTCCGGCCGCCATGAGCCCGGCCGCCCCGCCGCCGACGACCAGGATGCGGCTCACGTCCGCCACCGCGCGAATACGCCGGACGGCAGCACGCCGCCCAGGCTCAGTTCGCCGGTCTCGGTGCGCGTCGGGCCGTGGAGCATCCGGCCGAGCATGGCGGCGCTGATCTCGGGGTCGTGGCAGGTCAGGAGCACGAAGAGCGGCGTTTCGGAGAGGAGTTGTTCGGTGAGGTCCAGGAGCACGGGCATCTGGGTCCGGCGCGTCCAGGTCTTGCCGTTCTTGGCCCGCCCGAACGCCGGCGGGTCCAGGATGATGCCGTCGTAGATGCGGCCGCGTTTCACTTCCTTGGCCATGAAGGTGACCATGTCGTCGACGATCCAGCGGATGGGCCGGTCGCCCAGGCCCGACGCCTCGGCGTTCTTGCGCGCGGTGGTCACCGCCGCCTTGGCCGCGTCCACGTGGCAGACCTCGGCGCCGGCGGCCGCGGCGAAGAGCGAGGCGGCGCCGGTGTAGGCGAAACCGTTCAGCACGCGTATGGGACGGCCGGCCTGCGCGACCGTGTCGCGGACCCAGCGCCAGCCGTCGAGCTGCTCGGGGAAGACGCCGACCTGGCCGTTGGCCTCCGGCCGGAGCTTCAGGGTGACGTCGTCGACGGTGACGCGCCAGTCGTCCGGGAACGCGTCGCCGGGGTTCTCCCAGCCCTGTCCGCGGACGAACACGGCGTCGGCGTCGGCCCACTCGCGCGCGTGCAGCCGCCGGCTCCACACGGCCTGCGGAGACGGTCGGTCGACTGTGAGCGGGCCGAAGCGTTCGAGCTTGCGGCGGTCGCCGGTGTCGAGGAGTTGGTAGGATCCTTCGGTGGTCATCGGGTGCCTCGCTGATCGTTCGGGACGGATGGCCTTCAGTATTGCCGCTCATGAGGCCGAATGCAAAGATGACGACGGCCGGCGCGCGACGGCCGGGGGAAGTGTTCGCACCGCCGCGTCCTGCGCGGCCGAACCGGGGAGGACGTGATGGATTCGTTCAGGCGCTGTCTGTTCATCGTGGTCGTGCTGCTTCTCGCGGGCGTCGCTCCGGGGCTGGAGTTGCGTCCCGACCTCACCATCGGCGACACCGAGGCGCTGATCCTGTCGATGCCGACGTCGGTGGTCGTCGCGGGCGACGGACACATCTTCATCGTCGACGGCGATCTCGGCCACGTCCACGAGTGCGCGCCGGACGGCGCCCTGCTCGCCACGCACGGTCAGGAGGGCGACGGGCCCGGGGACGTGCCCTTCATGGCGACGGTCGCGCTGGATCCCGACGAGCGTCTCGTCATGACGGGCATCGGCGGTCGCGTGGATGTCCTCGAACGCGACTGGACCTACGTCGCGAGCTTCGACCGCACGCACCCGGGTGCGATCCCGCGCTCGGTGGCCGTCGGCGCGGACGGAGCGGTCGTGATCGCGACGGCCGATATTCCGAACCACACGGCGCTGGATCTCTACGACCCGGAGCACCGGTACGTCGCCTCCTGCGGCGAGACCTACGGCGCCGGTCGCGACCTGGATCCGCGGGAGGAGTCTTGCTACGCCGGAGGATTTGTCGATCTCGACGCCGACGGTTTCGTCTACTATCTCCAGCTCGCGCCGTACGACCTGCGCGTCCACGCGCCCGATGGAACGCTGCTGCGTTCGACCAGCGAGGTCGGCGGGGAGTTCGTCCCGGCGCCGCCGCGGCTCGATTTCTCCGGCGAGCACTTCAGAGTGACCTATCCCTGGCAGACCAGCGGACTGGCCGTGCTGGATGACGGCCGCGTGGTGACCTCGGCCTGCCGCCGCGACGAGGGCGGGGAACACACCACGCTGATCCTCGTCCATGACCGCGAACTTCGTCTGCTTGCCGAAGCACGTCTGTCCGGCACCCGTTCGGTGATCGGCAACGATGCGCAGGGCCGCTTGTTCCTCGCGGTGAACGAAGACGGAGCCTCGCACGTGGTCCGCTGCGCGCTCGTTCCGTAGATCGTCGGCCGAAAGGATCAGCCGGCGGCGCCCAGCATCCGGCGCAGCCCCACGAGCGCCCGCACG
>CAZJMO010000068.1:10891-11654 GCA_964547085.1 uncultured Fibrobacteraceae bacterium
GTCGCCACCGGCGTTTCAATTCCGGCAGCTCCTGGCTCGTGGCCTCGTACCCGGCACGACGGATCTCGTCGGCCGACTTGAAGTCCGCCCAGTGGATGTGCGCCACGTCCGGGCGGATCAGCACGTCGGCCGTGGCGCAGACGAACTCGTTGAGCCGGTCGCGGGCGATGGTGTTGCTGCGCATGCCCAGGTCGAAGCCGGTCCGCAGGTTGGTCTCGATGTAGCCCGGAATGTCGACCGCGACGACGAAGTCCGCTCCCAGCGCGCGGCAGGCCTCGACGGGCACGCGGTACGCGCCGCCGCCGTCGACGATCACCGTGCCGTTCTTCTTCACGGGCGGGAAGATGCCCGGGATCGCGCTGCTGGCGTACACCGCGTCGAGCAACGAGCCGTCGCGGTAGACGACCATGTCGCCGGCCACCAGTTCCATCGCCACCGCGGCGAACGGCCGGGCGAGGTCGCCGAAGGTGGTGGACTTGCCGAAGACGCGCGCCAGCGGACCCTCGAGGCGGTCGCGACTCTCGGCCGACGCGGTCGCCATGGTCCGCACCGCCACGCGGCCGCGCTGCATGTAGTCGAACAGGCCGTGCCACGGGCGGACGCCCTCGCGATCGTTCTCGCCGTTGCGGTGCGGCACGAAGGTGGCCCAGTAGCCGGAGAAATCCTCGTCGTCGACGTAGGTCCGGATCTGCCGCCAGACGGTCGCAGGGTCCGGCTCACGGGCGTAGAGCGCGCCCACGATCGAGCCCATGCTGGTGCCGGC
>CAZJMO010000069.1:0-11616 GCA_964547085.1 uncultured Fibrobacteraceae bacterium
CGAGATCGCGGCTGCCGCCGATGAACGGGGCGTCGGCGAGGTCGGGATCCACGAGATCGATCTCGCCGCCGCTGCTCGAGAGCTGGATGGCGCCGTCATCGACGGTGTGCACCGGGTTCCAGTACTGGTCCACCGCGCGCACGACGACCGTGAACGGCACTTCGGCCTGCTGCGTGAGGACCTCGCCGGTCTTGCCGGTGCCGGTCAGGCCGCCCGGCGCCGGCGTCTCGCCCGGCGCCACGATCTGGACCCGCTGGAATCCGCCGGCCAGCATGTGGCAGGTGTTGCTCAGACCGGTGATGCCGTCGGCGTCGCTGACGCGGATGAAGATGTCCTCGGCGCGGCTGTAGGCCTGGGAGATGTCGCGGTAGCCGCCCTGCAGAATGCCCTGCTGGACCTCCAGGCGGCCCTCGCCGGCCAGGCCGGTCTGGGCGCTCATGACGGCGATGTCGAAGAGGCGATCCTGCGTGGTGACGCGCTCGCCGGTGTTGCTGTCGACCAGTTCGACGGTGAGAGAGAACGTCTCCGGCGGCCCGACCGTCGCGCTCTCCGGCAGCGCGACCTCGTAGTACAGCCCGCCCGAATCCATCGCGATCACCGAGCTGAAGGCCTCCCGACCGTAGTCGTCGTCCACGCGGATGAGGATGTCCTCGACCGTGCTGTAGCTCTGGTCGTTGATGACGCAGACGCCGCCGATGAGCTGCGACTCGGCGGTGCCCAGCGCGCCACCCGCGGCGCCCTGGTTGGACAGCAGCGGCGTCAGTCGGAAGCGGTTGTTCGCGGTCGGGACCACGTTGCCGCTGACCGGGTCGATGAGTTTGACGGTGACCTGGAAGCCCGGCACCGGGCCGGTGGACGCGGTCGCCGGCACGGTGATCTCGTACTCGTACGGCGGGTCGACCGGTACGTACGCCGTCTGCGACGGCCTGGTCAGATCCTGCTCGTCGTAGACCGTCACCGAGACGGTGCCCTCGTCGGTCAGGAAGCCGTTGAACGTGCGACGGCCGTTGACGAACGGCACGTAGTTCTCTTCCGGGTTGCCGTCCTCGGAGAACGACCCGTCGCTCGCGACCAGGCGCAGCGTGCCGACGCTGGTGGTGTCGGCGAGGTTCCAGTACTGGTCCACCGCGCGCACGGTCATCGGGAACAGCTCGCCCGACCGCTGCGTGACCGGTCCGCCGCTCTTGCCGGTGCCCTCGAACTCCAGGCGACCGGCTTCCACGACCTCGCCCGGTGCGACGATCTGCAAACGCTTGTAGCCGTCGGCGGTGAGGGCGAAAACCGGACTGGCGCCGCCCAGGCCGGTGGTGTCGATCACCGTGACGTAGACGTTCTCCGACCGCGTGTAGCTCTGCTGGAAGGTGACCACGCCCAGGTCCAGACGCTGGCTGGTGACGCCGACGGTGCCCAGCCCGGCGCCGCCGACGGCAGCGTCGATGCCCACGTCGAAACGGCGGTCCTCGGCGATGATGGTGTGCGTGTCCACGTCGCGCAGCTTGACGGTCACCGGGAAGGTCGCCGGCGGCCCCACGCGCATGGTCTCCGAGGCGTCCACCGACACCACGTATTCCAGGCCGTTGGGCTGCATCACGATCGTGGAGCTGTAGCTCTGACGGCCCGAGATGTCGGTGATCCGCAGGACGATGTCCTCGACCGTGTCGTAGGCCTGCGAGGCGATCGTCACGGAGCCCGACGCGAGCTGCGCGCTGGTGGTCTGGAGCGTACTGCTGGCCGGTTCGAGATTCGACTTGAGCGCCTCGACGGAGACCCAGTTGTTGGCCGCCGCCAGCGGGTCGCCGTTCTCGTCGACCAGACTGATCGTGACCGCGAACGTCGACGGCGGTCCGACCAGCGCGGTCGCGGGCGTGTCGATGAGGTAGGTGGCGCCCTGCTGCACCTCGAGCGTGGCCGCCTGACCGGTGATGTCGGTGTGATCGATCGCCGACCCCGCCAGCGTCACGTAACCCGGGGTCGTCAGGTAGACCGGCATCACCAGTTCACCGTTGACCAGCGGCTGGTCGTTGTTCAGCGGGTTGGTCGGGGTGAGCGAATCGTCGTCGCTCGCGAGATGGACGCGCTCGTCGGCGGTCTCCACCAGGTTCCAGAACTCGTCGGTGCCGCGGATGTGCGCGTCGAACTCCAGGCTCGCGGTCTGCGGCAGGGGCGTACCGGTCTTGCCGTCGGCCTCCGGGCCGCCCGGCTGCGGGGTCTCGCCCGGCAACACCAGCATGAGCCGGTCGAAGTCGCCGGCGGTGACGTTGATCGAGGAGGTGTCGGCGACCGCCGGCGCGATGAGATCAGCGGCGCTCAGGATATGCGCCTCGGCAGCCTTGAAGAAGAGGTCGAAGGTGCCGGTGCCGTCGATGTCGAGCGCCTGGTCGTTGGGCGTGATCATCTGGAAGAAGCCGGTGCCCGTGAAATGCACCTGCGGGCGGGCGGGTACCTGGTTGAACCAGGCGTCGGTGGCCATGACCACCGCCTGCATCGGATCGCCGGCGCGCACCGGGATCGGCGTGCCGACCTTGCCCGGCGCGATGCCCGGCGTGTGCGTCTCGCCCGGCAGCAGCACGACGAGGTCGGCGTAGTCCTGCTCGTCGGCGAAGACCGTGAAGGCGTTGCTGCTGTCGGTGAGCGCGTAGGTCTCCTCGCGCACGAACAGCCGCACGTCCACGCCGGTGCGGGTGATCTGGATCGGGCCGCGCCAGGCGCCCTGGAAACCGCCGCCCATGCCGAGCGCGAGGTCCACGCTGGTGGGCGTCAGGATGCCGGTGCCGTGGCTGACGAAGAGCGTGACCTGCTCGGCGTAGTCGGCGATGTGGTTGCCGAAGATGTCGCGCGCGATGACCGTCACGTTCGGCAGCGAGCTGCCGGCCTGGTGGTCGGGGATCGCCTCGAGAACGTCGTTGGCCGTGGGGTTGGAGCGGTTGTTGATGCCGATGTCGAAGTGGTCGATCACGCCGGCGCGCACCGGGATGGTGGTGAACGCGGAGTTGCCGCTGAGGCGGTCGGTGACCTCGACGGTCTGGCGGTTGGGGTCGGCCAGCGTCACCAGCGCCACCTGGAAATCGCCCAGGTTGTCGTTGAGCTGCTGCGGGTTGAGCGGCAGCACTGCGGCCGGATCGCTGCTCGAGAAGTCGATGTCCATGGGCAGCACGGGCGCGCTGTCGCTGACGGGATTCCAGTACTGGTCGGTGGCGTAGACGCGCGTGTCGAAGGGCACGCCGGCGTCCTGGGTCCCGGGGTCGCCGAGCTTGCCGTCGTCCTCGATGCTGTCGAAGATGCCCGGCGCCAGGATCTCGCCGGGAGCCTGGACCACGAGCCGCTGCCAGGTCGCCGGAGACACGCCGACACCGCCGGACAGGCCGGCGTCGAGGCCGCTGCTCTCGGCCTGAAGGACCTGGGCCGCCGACGCGGTCCGGAAGACGACGCGGATGTCCGTGGGATTGCTGATGGTGATGATGCCGCCGGGATGGTCGGGCAGTTCGATGTAGCCGGTCGGGCAGCTCAACGTCACGTTGCGCGTGCCCGGCGCCAGGTTGTTGTAGCGGTCGACGGGGCGGATGGTGACCGGATCGAGGATGTCGCCGGCGGTCGCCGCGTTGGGCACGCCGAAGTTGCCGCTGAAGTTCTCGTCGTTGAGGCCGTTGACCCAGGTCTCGCCCGGGAACGTCACCAGGATCTTCTCGCACGGGCCGTTGTTGACCTGGAACGCCGGCGAGGCGCCCACGACCCCGCTGTCGACGATGATGTAGGCGGAGAAGCCGCGCTTGGTCACCTGGACCATCGCGTCGAGCTGGCCGTTCACGAAGTTGCTGTTCGTGGTGATGATGTAGTCGGCGCTCTCGTCCGCCGCGCCGATCCGCCCGCGCAGCGACACCTGGCCGTTGAGCGGGAAGATGTTGTCGTTCGAGTCGCGGGCGATGATGCGGATGTTGAACGGGATCGTCGTGACCTGCGAATCGGTGGGATTCCAGATCCCCGTGTCGAACTCGAAGTGGTCGAGACCTTCGGGATTGATCACCACGTCGCTGCGGCTGGTCGCGTTGACGGAGCCGCCGGCGGTGGCGGTCACGCGCGTGGTGCCCGAACGGATCAAGGTCAGGTTGTAGCTGGTCTCCGGGTTGTCCCCCATCGCCGTCGCCGCGGGCAGCACGACCCCGCCGTCGGGATCGTCGCTGCTCCAGGTGATCGTCGGGTAGGGTCCCGACTGCACCGGGTTCCAGCGCTGGTCCGTGGCGTAGACCTGCAGGCCGCCGAAGGCGGAACCCGAGGTCTGCGTGTTCGGCGCGCCGATCTTGCCGGGGCTGACGCCGGGAGTAAGGACTTCGCCGGGCAACAGCAGCATCACGTTCGAGAGCGCGCCCGGCAAGAGCGGCGCGACGGCGGCCTGGCCCGTGGCCGGGAGCGCCTCGCCCTCGTAGACCACGGAGCCGGTGGCCGTCAACGTGTTCTCGCGGGTGACCGGGTCGGTGCCCCAGAACGTGACCGGCATGGTGGCCGCACCGTCGGCGAAGGACACGCCCGAAACGGTGATCGTCGCGCCGGTCGAGAAGTGGCCGATGGCCGCGGACAGGACGACGTCGTCGCCGAAATTGAGTACTGCGTCGCCGCCGTCGTCGACGGCCGTGACGGTCACCGTCACCGGCTGGTCGACGTACTTGGTCCCCGCCGGCACGGTCACCGTGAAGCGATCCACCGGCAGGTAGCAGTCGATCAGCACCTCGGCCGCGGGCACCGAGGGATCGTCGGCGTCGGCCACGCGCAGCCGCACCGGACGGCCGGCCGCCAGGAACCGTGCGCCGTCGAACTGGCGCTCGCCGTTCTGCAGATACGACCCCGCCGGCAGATCGGCCGCCACGTCCGGCGAGGACAGGGTGGCGTTGATGAAGTCGGCGTTGGTGTCGGTGCTGCCGTCGCCGTTGACGGCCCGCACCTGGACACTGAACGACGTGCGGACCGTGACCGCGGGGCGGCCCGAGATCAGGTGGGGATTGACCACCGTGATCTCGAGATGATCGAACGCCGCCGCACTACCGGTCAGACCGAAAAGCAGGGCCAGCAGGGCCGCCGCGCGTAGGAGCCGGGTACTTCGCATCATCGTGACCATCGATCCCTTGTCAGGTTGCGATGTGCATCTTTTTCAGCCACGCGACAAGCATAGTGCCCGGCCGAAGATGACAATCGTTGAGAATGGCGGTCTATCGTGCTCCGGAATCTCTCAGGGTTCCGGAACATTCAAGCGCCGTGCCATTCCGATGGCGTTCGTGATGTCTTGTTGTTCCCCGTCGTTCCCCGGAAGGGACGATCAGACCATTGCGCTCCGGCTGGAGAGGAGACGTCGTTGCTGAGCCATGACGTATTGCCGGACGGCCTGCGTGCTTTGTCGGTCCGCCGCTCGTCGAACGAGGAATTCGATTCCAAGACCGAGTTCACTACGACCGCGCCCACGCGGCGTCACCGAGACGCGGCGCACGAGACCGGTCAGTTCAAGTGTTTTGGTCAGTTCGGGCCCCTCGAGCCACAGATAGACCAATCCCTCTTGCTGTAGATCCGTCGACGCCACGTCGTCGAGCACGAGCCCGGCTCCCGAGAAGCTCAGATCACAGACACGCGCAGTCAGGGCGTCGGCGGGCGGAAACTGGGGCGGCCGCAACGACGCGTGGTCGGGGTCCTCGCCGCCGGCGTTGGCCACTTCGGGCGGCAGCACCATCACGCGGGCGGTCAGGACACCCTCCGGCTGGACCCGGAAATACCGTCGGCGCTGGTCCAGGTGGAATCTGGCCGGCGTCTCGAAGTTGAAGCACGGGAGCTCGGCGATCTCCTTGAGCGACAGCGTCGAGGATCCGGTGCAACGCGTCCGAAAACGGAACACGCGGCCCCCGGCGCCGAAGGAACCCTCCAGCTCGAAGCCCGGCTCCAGGACATCGCGCATCTCGCGGTCGAGGTCGACGCTCATCTGCATCAGGGGCAAGTCTCCCTTCTTGCCGCGCCGCATGAACACGCCGTTGCAGGAATGGACGTTGCCGTCGTTGCCGGGAATGAGCAGTTCGATGTCGTGTTCGAAGCGCGAGAGATACGTCATCAGACGCTGCACCGCGGCCGGTTCCTCGATGCATTCGATCCGCGCGATGTCGTTGGGCAGCAGGCTGGACGCGAGATCCTGCTCCCAGTTCTCCTGGCGCATGGCCTCGTATTCGCCCCTGGAGGCGACGTCGGCCATGAGATAGAGATTGCCTGCGGCCGTCTGCTGCCGCAGGATGAAACTGCGGACGCCGCGAAGCACCCGGGCCTCGCCGTCGGGCGGCAGGATCTGCCAGGAACCGATCGGGCGACGGGCGGGAATCCGGGCCACCAAGGCGTCCTTGAAGTTCTCCAGCAACGCCTCGTGACCGGCTGGTTGGGTCGCGAGGGCCTGGCTCAGAGGTCGCGAAAGGCCGACATAGATCTGATGCACGGGGCTGTTCGCCACCGTGACCAGACCGAGGTCGGGCATGGCGAAGGACCACTCGCGCACCTGCGTGACCTGCGTTCGCACGTCGGTCCGTGGTACGATCTGTTGTAACGCCTGGCGGCCTGCTTGACCGATGGCTGTCAAGGTCTCACGGATCATCCTGTCCCTCCGGATGCGGGTCATTCAACGTATCGACGGCGGGAATGACGCCTTGATAAAAAATTGACTTAATGATTACCGTATGCGGGGTTATTTCATTCCCGCCTCGCGATGAAGGACGGTATTCCATGGCGACAGCTCCCCTGGGCGCGACACCCGGCCCCGACGGCGTCAACTTCTCGGTTTACGCGCGGCATGCGGACAGTCTGGAGCTGCTGCTCTTCGCGGGTGCCGACAGCGACACGCCGGAGCGCACGATCACGCTGGACCCGAGCCGCCACCGTACGGCCGACTACTGGCACGTCCAGGTGCCCGACATCGGCCCCGGTCAGGTCTACGCCTACCGCGCCCACGGGCCGACGCGGCCCGAACTCGGCCATCGCTTCGATCCGGCCAAGGCCCTGCTCGACCCTTACGGCCGCGCCGTCGTCGGCTACGACCGCTACGACCGCAAGGCCGCGGCCGCGCCCGGCGACAACACGGCTGCGGCACTGCGCTCCGTCGTCACCGACGAGAACGATTTCGACTGGGAAGGCGACCGTCCGCTCGGCGCCGCCGACCGGCGCGGCCTGAACTACGAAGTCCACGTCGGCGGCGTCACGCGGGATCCGGACTCCGGCGTGACCCCCGAACGGCGCGGCACCTACGCCGGCCTCATGGAGAAGATCCCCTACCTCGTCGATCTGGGCGTCACCGCGGTCGAGTTGCTGCCGATCCACGCCTTCGACCCGCAGGACGCGACGGCGGGCCGTTCCAACTACTGGGGCTACAGCACGGTCAACTTCTTCTCCCCGCACCCGCTCTACAGCAGCGACCGCAGCCCGCTCGGTCCGATCCGCGAGTTCCGCGAGATGGTCAAGGCCATGCACCGGGCAGGGATCCGCGTCTATCTGGACGTGGTCTACAACCACACCGCCGAGGGCGGCCAGAACGGCCCCACGCTCAGCTTCCGCGGCCTGGCGAACCGTTCGTACTACATGCTCGAGCGCGACCGTCGCCTCTTCGCCGACTACTCCGGCTGCGGCAACACCTTCAACGGCAACCACCCGGTCGCCCTGCGCCTGATCCTGGATTCGCTCCGCTACTGGGTCGGCCACATGCACGTCGACGGTTTCCGCTTCGATCTGGCGAGCATCCTGACGCGCGACACCCGCGGCAACCCGATGCTGCGGCCGCCGCTCTGGCTGGGGATCGAGACCGAACCGGCGCTGGCCGGCACCGACCTGATCGCCGAGGCCTGGGACGCCGCCGGCCTCTACCAGGTGGGCGCCTTCCCGGGCCAGCGCTGCCGCGAGTGGAACGGTCCCTTCCGCGACGACGTGCGCCGTTTCCTGCGCGGCGACGACGCCTCCATCGAGGCGCTCATGGCCCGCGTTGTCGGCAGCCCGGATCTCTACGACGGCCCGCGCGACCATCCGCTGCGGAGCGTCAACTTCGTGACCAGCCACGACGGCTTCACCCTGGCCGACCTCGTCGCCTACAACCGGAAACACAACCTGGCCAACGGCGAGAACAACCGCGACGGCGGCGACCACAACCTGTCGTGGAACTGCGGCGTCGAGGGGCCCACCGACTCGCCCCAGATCCTCGAGGTCCGCCGCCGCCAGATCCGCAACTTCCTGACGCTGCTCTGCCTCAGCCACGGCCAGCCCATGCTCTTGATGGGCGACGAGGTCGCGCGCACCCAGGACGGCAACAACAACGCCTACTGCCAGGACAACCCCCTGGGCTGGTTCCGCTGGGCCGACGTCGAACGCCAGGCCGACCTGCGACGCTTCACCCGCGACCTGATCCGCCTCGTCGGCGACATTCCCCAGCTCGGCGACGACCGCTTCTGGAAGGCCACCAGCCACGATACCAAGGGCGACATCAGCTGGCACGGCGTCGAGGTCGGCAAGCCCGACTGGTCACCGCGGTCGCACAGCCTGGCCTGGACCTTGGAGGGCCGCGCGCCCACGGACCGGGTGTACGTCATCGCCAACGCCTGGTGGCGCAAGCTGGTCTTCGAGCTGCCGCCGCTGCCGGCCGGCATGCAGTGGCACCGGCTCCTGGACACCGCGCTGCCCGAACCCCTCGAAACGATTGCGATCACCGGCGACAACCATGAGGCCTCCTCGCATTCCGTGGTCGTCCTGAAGGCACGCTGACTGGAATCTGCACGACCGGAGGCAGTCCGCATGGAACCCATCTACCTCGATTACAACGCCACCACGCCCATCGATCCGCGGGTCGTCGACGCCATGATCCCCTGGCTCCGCCAAGGCGCCGGCAATCCCAGCAGCGGCCACGCCTGGGGACGGCAGGCACGCGCGGCGGTGGAAACGGCGCGCGGCCGGATCGCCGACCTCCTGGGTTGTGACGCGGACGAGGTCGTGCTGACCAGCGGCGGCAGCGAGTCCGACAACTATGCGCTCAAGGGCACGGCCTGGGCGCGGCGGGACAAGGGACGACATCTGGTGGTCTCGGCGGTGGAGCATCCGGCGGTGCTGGAACCCGCGGCGTGGCTGCAGAGCGAGGGCTGGCGGGTGACCACCGTCCCGGTCGACGGGCATGGGGTGGCGACGACCGAGGCCGTCGCCGGCGCCGTCACCGACGAGACCGTCGTGGTGAGCGTCATGCACGCGAACAACGAGACCGGCGTGATCCAGCCGCTGCGCGCGATCGCCGACGCGATCCGGGGAAGCGGCGCCTGGCTGCACGCCGATTGTGCGCAGTCGGTCGGCAAGATCCCGGTGCGCGTGCGCGAACTGGGCCTGGATCTGGCGACGCTGGCCGGGCACAAGGTCTACGCGCCCAAGGGCATCGGCGCGCTCTATGTGCGGCGAGGCATCGAGCTGGAGAACCTGGTCCACGGCGCCGGCCACGAGGCCGGACGACGCGCCGGCACCGAGGCGGTGGCGCAGGTGGTGGCGCTGGGCGAGGCTTGCCGCGTGGCGGGCGAGGATCTGGAAGCCGAAGCGGCCCGGCTGGCCGGCCTGCGCGATCTCCTGGCCCGGCTCCTGTCGGAGGTGTTCCCGGACGCGGTCGTCCACGGGGCGGACGCGGCGCGGTTGCCGAACACGTTGAGCATCGGTTTTCCCGGCCTCTCGGCGCCGGAGATCCTGGACGGGGTCGGGCAGCGGCTGGCTGCCTCGGCGGGCGCCGCGTGCCACGGGTCGGGCGGTACGGTCTCGGGCGTGCTGGCGGCGATGGGCGTGGAGGCGCATGTCGCCCGCGGCACCATCCGGCTGTCGGTAGGACGCTTCACGACCGAGAACGAGGTGACGCGGGCGGTCGAGATCCTGCGCCCGGCGCTGGCTGCGACCGACTAGGGTCGGCCCAGCGCGATGCCGACCCGGACCGCGAGGTAGCTCCAGTCGGCCTCGGTGTCCAGGACGTCTTCCGCGCGCGGCAGGTCGCGGTTGTCGGCCGGGTTGTAGGTGTAGACGACGCTCAGCTCCATCGGCCCCATCGCCACGCCGCCGCCGAGCCCGAAGGCCAGGTTGTTCGACGACGTCTCGAACGTGCCGTCATCCTGGACCCAGTCCACGTAGCGGTTGTGGCAGAAGACCGCGCCGACGGTCAGGTACGGCCGCACGTTGCGTCCCGGGTCGACGAAGAACTGCTGGATGTCCAATCCGTAGCGGTACACCGAGGTGCGGACCGAGTAGGCCGCGAGCCCGTACTCGTCGGTGAAGACATCGTCCCAGTCCCCGAAATTGGCGTAGTGGAAGGTCGGGCCGACGGTGGTCATGGGGCTCACGTAATACCGCAGGCGACCGCCGAGCTCGTACCCGGTGTCGGCGCCCAGACCCTTGCTGGTACCCACGAAATCGTCGCCGAGATCACCGTAGGGAAGCGCCGCACCGCCCTCGAAGACGATCTGGAACGGCGACGCGGTCTGCGATCCGTCGGGGCTGCGGTGATGGACGACCACGCGGCGCTGGGCCAACGCCGGCATGGAGGTCAGGATCAGCAACAGAACCACGAGCAGGCTTCGGGTACGCATGTTCGGTCTCCTTCCCGCCCCGGACTCCTCTGACCGGGACGGCCCGAACCAAGCAGGACCCGCGCCAGATCCCGGCAAGCGGCCCGGACGGTGCAATTGGTTTAATCCGTACAAGTTCCACCGCATTCGACCCCGGCGACCAGCCGATCGTTTGTCCCTGATCGAGGACAGATCGCCCCCCCGAGCGATCAGGCGGGGTCCCGCCGGTCGAGCATGGCGCGGACCCGACGCAGGAGGTCCGCCGCGCGGTACGGTTTGTTCAGAAGCGCACCGCCGACGCTGAGCATGTACTCGGACTCGAGAATGTCGGCGCTGTAGCTGCTGCAGAAGAGCACGGGCACGCCGGGCCGCAACTCGCTGATGTTGTCGTAGAGCTGCCGACCGTCCATCCGCGGCATGACGACATCCAGGACGAGCAGCTGCACCTCCGTCGCGTTGGCCATGAACACCTCGAGCGCATCCTCGCCGTCGCGGGCCTCGAGCACGCGATAGCCCGCCCGCTCGAGCATCTGTCGCGTCAGGCTGCGGATCATGTCGTCGTCCTCGACCAGGAGCACCAGTTCCTCGCCGCCGGCGACATCCTGGGAGGGCGGTTCGTCGGCGACGACCGTCAGCGATTCGGTGGCCGCCACCGGCAGGAAGACATAGAACGAGGTCCCGACGTCCATTTCGCTGTCGAAGTCGATGTATCCCTGATGCTGCTTGCAGATGTTGTACGCCGTCGCCAAGCCGAGACCGGTGCCCTGCCCGAAACCCTTGGTGGTGTAGAAGGGTTCGTAGACATGGTCGCGCGCGTCGGGCGGAATACCGCAACCGTTGTCGCGCACCGCGATCTGGACATAGCGCCCCGGCCGCGCCCACGGTCGCGTCGCGCAGAACTCGCGCCCGACCTCGCAGACCGAGCTCTCGATCTCCAGCCGCCCCTTGATAAATAAAGTACACATAAGTGTGCTTTATTTATGTTCATTTATACAAGGAGGTTTAAATGAAAAAGCATTTCTTGAAGAAAAGGGAATTG
>CAZJMO010000070.1:0-6894 GCA_964547085.1 uncultured Fibrobacteraceae bacterium
CGTACTCGGCCATCCAGCTCGCGCCCGCCAGCAGCTTGTTGTAACGCTGCATGTCCAGCAGCGGCACCTGGCAGACCACGGCGTTGAACAGTTCCGGCCGCTGCACGAAACACGCGCCCACCAGCAGGCCGCCGTTCGAACCGCCGACGATGCCAAGGTGCTCGGGCGAGGTGATGTCGCGCGCGATGAGATCCTCCGCCACGGCGATGAAGTCGTCGAAGGCGTTCTGGTGCTTCTCCTGCATGGCTCCCTGGTGCCACTTCGGGCCGAACTCGCCGCCGCCGCGGATATTCGCCAGCACGTACACGCCGCCGCGCTCGACCCAGCCCTTGCCGGTGGCTGCGGAGTACCGGGGCTTGAGCGAGATCTCGAAGCCGCCGTAGCCGTAGAGCATGGTCGGGTTCTGTCCGTCGGCCTGGAAGTCCTTCGGGGTGAAGAGGAAGTAGGGGATCTGCGTGCCGTCCTTCGACACGGCCTCGTACTGCTCGACCGTCATGCCGTTGGTGTCGAAGAACTCGGGGGTGTTCTTGACCCGTTGCGGCGCCTCGCCTTCGCGCACGATGTAGAGGCTCGAGGGCGTCAGGAAGTCGGTGTAGGTGATGAAGAAGGTGTCGTTGTCGCTGTTGACGTCGGCGAGGCCCACGGCGCCCAGGCCGGGCAGCGTGATCTCCTCGCGGGTCCAGCCGTCCGCGCCCGGGGTGAGCCTGTAGAGCCGACCGCGGACGTTGTCGAGCGTGGTCAACAGGAGGTGGCTGCGGGTGTTCGCGACACCGCCCAGAGCGACGCGTTCTTCGGGCTCGAAGAGGACGGTGAAGTCGCGGTCGCCGGCCAGGAAGCGGTCCAGGTCCATCGCGAGCAGGGCGTCCTGCGGGTAGGTGGCGCCGCCGACGGTCCATTCCGAACGCAGCGAGAAGAGGAGCCGATCCTTGAAGAACCCCTTGATCTCGGCGTCGTCGGGGATGTCGATCTTGACCAGGCGCTCGCCCAGGACGAGATAGTTGGTGCCGCGGAAGAACTCGGGCGTGCGGTAGACCAGGTCGTAGCGGACGTCCGTCGAATGGTCGCTGAAGGCGCCGACCGAGACATCGCTCGCCGAACCCTCGAACACCGTGCGCGCCGCCTCGATCGGCGTGCCGCGCCGCCATTCCTTGACGATGCGCGGGTAGCCGGAGTCGGTCAGCGAGCCGGGGCCGAAATCGGTGCCGATCCAGAGCGTATCCTCGTCCTTCCAATTCACGCGGGCCTTGGCCTCGGGCACGTTGAAGCCGTCCTCGACGAACGACTTGGTCGTGGTGTCGAACTCGCGGTAGACCGACGCGTCGCCGCCGCCGCGCGAGAGTGTGACGATGCAGCGCCGGTGGTGCGGCGGAAGCGTCGAGGCGCCTTTGAAGACCCAGTTCTCGCCCTCGGCCTCGGCCAGGGCGTCCACGTCCAGAACCGTTTCCCACTGCGGCTGATCCTGGAGGTACTGGTCCAGGAACGTCCGGCGCCAGACGCCGCGGACGTGGTCGGCGTCCTGCCAGAAGTTGTAGATCCAGGCGCCGCGTGTGGCGGGATAGGGGATGCGGTCGCTGGAGTTGAAGATCTCGAGGAGCTCGGCGTGGATCGCGTCGAACTCCGGTACGGCTTCGATCTCGGCCGTGTCCTCGGCGCTGCGTCCCTCGACCCATTCGAGAGCTTTCTCGCCCTCGACGTTCTCGAGCCAGAGGTACGGATCCTTGTCGCCTGCCTGCGCCGAGGCGGCGGCCAGCACGAGGATGATAAGGGCAGCGAATCGAACCGGGTGCATGACGGGCTCCTTGCTTGAACGCGGGGGATACGGCCTTGCGTCGGCTTGCGGCAGATCCTAACAGACCGATGCGCCGGGTGACGCGGAGTTTTTTCGCGTCGCCCGGCGCATGGGAATCGTCGACTCGCGCGGCCCTACCGGACCAGCGTGATCTTGCGCGTCTCGCTGTACGACCCCGCCTGCATGCCGAGCAGATAAGTGCCCGACGCCAGCGAATCGCCGGAGGTGCTTGTGCCGTGCCAGGTCACCGTGTGCCGTCCGGCATCGCGGTGGTCGTCCAGGAGCACGGCCAGCGTCCGGCCCTGCAGGTCGAACACCGTCATGCGACACGCCGCCGGCTCGTCGATCGTGAACGCGATCTCGGTGCAGGGATTGAACGGGTTGGGATACACGCTCAGCCGAGGCGTCGCCGCGGGTGTCGGGCTGCCGGAAACGCGATCAGCCTCGACCGTGACGGTCACGTTGCTCTGGGCTGTGAGGTTGACCTCGACGTAGCAGATCGCCGGATCCGCGGTGGCGTCCACCTGCGTGAGCGTGCCGCCGGTGACGATGTAGTTGTCCGCCGGGGGCATGGCGATCCGCACCAGGGCGTGCGGGAACGTCTCGCCGTAGCTGTTGCGGAGCTGTGCGGAGACGAAGTCGTTGGTGCCGTCGTTGGCCGGGGAGTAGATCACGCGGAGGCGATCGGGGTCCTCGGCCTCGAGCGTCGGCCGCGGGTCGACGTCGTCGCCCGAGATGCGGAGGAGACGGAACGGGCGGTTGGTGCCGCCGGCGTTGTCGGTGACGATGTCCATGGGGTACGAAGTGTCGTCGATGTCGTAGTGGATGTGACCCGACAGCGCCACGTCCACGCCCAGGCTGGAGAAGTTCAGCTCGTTGTCGAAATCCTCGTGGAAGAAGAGCACGTTGCGGACGCTCGAACTCGCGGCGGCGATGTCGTCCTCGAGCCAGTCCATCTGGTCGCTGGTGAAGCTCTCGGCGCCGTAGATGGAGTAACGCCAGGAGTCGTAGTTGTCGTAGGCCTCGAGGCCGATGTAGTGGATCGAGCCGTAATCGAAGCTGTAGTCCTGGGTGCGCGCGGGGGCGCCGACAGGCGGATCGGAGAGGCGGCGCCAGCCGAAGAAGCGCCACCAGTCGCGGCGCGCGGTGCCGTCGGACGGCGGCGTATCGTCCCAGCCGCCGAGGTCGTGGTTGCCGGACGTGAGGAACACCGGGACGTCGAACTCGTTCAGGTGCATCTGGGCGCGGCTGTAGTAGCGCAGGCCCAGGTAGTCCTCGAGTTCGCCCTCGTTGACGAAATCGCCGGTCAGCAACACGAACTCGGGGTTGATGATGTTGATGTCCTCGGTGATGTCGCGGAGGGCCATCGAGGTCGTCGAGTCGGTCTGGGCGCCGTCCTGGTAGTAGTACTTGTAGGTGGGGATGTGCGGGTCGGTGATGTGGATCACCTCGTAGGTGTCCCGGAACTCCGGGATGGCCTTGACCGCGTCGCGCGTGGTGTCGTCGAGGCCGCCGGACGCGGTGACGCGCAGGTCGTAGAGGTCGAAGACGGGCATCGCGGGGGTCGTCACCGCGAGGGTCCACCACTCGGTCGCAGGGTCGTACGACGCGGCGTCGATGGTGAGCGGAACCTCGAGCGGGCCGCGCACCAGGGAGGCGGTCCAGCCCGTCGTCGAGGGCGTGGCTTCGCACGAGATGGGCAGCTGGTCGCCGGGCCGGACGATCGACGGCACGTTCTGGATCGGCCGCTGGATGACGGTAAGGGTGTCCCCGAGGGTGTAGGTCGCGGCGGCCGCGCCGCCGACGATGAGGGCGACGAGGACAACAGATATGACGACGCGCATGGAGTATCTCCAGGACGGGGTAATAAGGATTGTGCAATTATTGCACGCGCGAAGCAAAAAGGCAACGAAATGACGGATCTCGGCCGTGAACATGAACGACCTCCCCCGGTCCGGGAGAGGTCGTCATTCGTCGAAACCGGCGGTCTGATCTCAGCTTGAGACCGGGACTCGCCGCTGTGTTTTCGCCACCATGGCGATCATGGATTCCCTTAGTTCGTGCGCGTCGATCGGCTTGGTCACCTGGTCGTCGGCGCCGGCGCCGAGGCAGCGCTCCCGGTCACCGACCATGGCGCAGGCGGTGACCATGATCACGGGCGTGCGGGTTTCCGTCAGGGCCTCGCGCTCGCGCAGGTTGCGGGTGGCGTCGAGACCGTCCATCACCGGCATCTGCACGTCCATCAGCACCATGTCGAAGGCTGTGCCTTCGAGCGCGTCCAGGGCTTCCCGACCGTTGCCGGCGATCGTCACGGTGTGGCCGTCGCGTTCGAGCAGTCGCCGGATCACGATCTGGTTGACCGGGTTGTCCTCGGCCACGAGCACGTTCTGCGGCGGCAGCGATGCGCCGTTGGTGCGATGCCGCTTGGGTTTCGGGGCCGTGTCCTGGGCCGCCGTCTCGCCGCCGAGAAGTTCGCGGACGTTGTCCAGGAGTTCCTTCTGCTTCACCGGCTTGAGCATCACGTTCAGGCCGAGCGGGCCGGCCGTGTCGCGCGCGTCGGACATGTTTCCGAAACGCGAGAGCAGGCACAACGGCGTCGGCGTGGCGTCGTCCGTGTACGTGGACTTCAGATCCGTGGGCGCCAGCTTCGGCGGATCGAACTCGGACAGGACCAGGTGGAAGTGGCGGTTCGCGCCGGCGGCCTTGTCGAGATGTCGTTGTGCCTTCTCGGTGGTCGCGCAGAGCTCGGCGTGCATGCCCCATCGCGTGCAGATCTCGACCAGGCGCCGACCGTGACGGCGGTTGCCGTCGATCACCAGGACACGCTTGCCGGCGATCTCGTCGTCGGCCGTGGGTTCGGCCTTGGCCGTCACGTCGTTCTCCACCGCGAAGACGGTCGAGAACTGGAAGTTCGTCCCCAGTCCGGGCGTGCTCTCCAGCGACATCTCGCCCTCGAAAAGCTCGACCAGACGCGTGCTGATGGCCAACCCCAGGCCCGTGCCGCCGTGGCGGCGGGTGACCGAGGCGTCGGCCTGCGTGAACGGTTCGAACACGCGTCGCTGCTGTTCCTCGTTCATCCCGATGCCCGTGTCGCTGACGCAGAAACCGAGTTTCACGGAGTCGCCGCGCTGCTCGACCAGGTTCACCTCGATCGCGACCTCGCCTTCCTCGGTGAACTTGATGGAGTTGCCGATCAGGTTGACCAGGATCTGGCGCAGGCGCATACCGTCGCCCATCAGGACGTCCGGCACCTCGGCGGCCACGCGGCCGCAGATGTCGAGGCCTTTCTCGTCGGCGCGCAGGACCATCGTGCGGAGCGTGTCGTCCAGGATCTCCCGGACCTCGAACGCCTCGGCCGACAGTTCCATCTTCTCGGCCTCGATCTTGGAGAAGTCGAGGATGTCGTTGAGCAGCGCGAGCAGGGCGCCGGCCGAGGTCCGCACGATGTCCAGGGACTCGCGCTGGCCGAAGTCGAGGTCGGTGTCTTGCAGCAGGTCGGACATGCCGATGATGGCGTTCATCGGCGTGCGGATCTCGTGGCTCATGTTGGCCAGGAAGGAACTCTTGGCCGCGTTGGCGGCGACGGCGACCTCCTTGGCGGCGGCCAGTTCGCGGGTCTTGTCGGCAACCTGCTCCTCGAGCTGGACCTGCTTGCGGTGCGTGTCCGCCTCGTGTGCGCGCCAGAAGACCAGCACGCCGATGATGACCGCCAGGGCGATCATGAGTCGGAACATCCCCGTCTCGTAGAAGTACGGCTCGAGGCGGAACGAGACCCGGGCGTCGGCGTCCGACCAGATTCCGTCCGAGTTGGCGGCGATCACCTGGAAGGTGTACGAGCCGGGCGGCAGGTTGGTGTAGTACGCGTGGCGACGGCTGCCGGCTTCGACCCAGTCGGTCTCATAGCCGATCAGGCGGTAGCGGAACCGTATCCCCTGCGGGTCGTGGAAATGCAGGCCGGTGTACTGGATATCCAGATCGCGGCGGCCGGGCGGGATGGACTCCAGGGTCTCATGCTCGTAGGTCACGCCGTCGGCCATCACCCGCTCGACGATCGTCAACGGAGTGGTTTTGCATTCCCCGACCATGCTGGGGTCGAAGAACGCGATGCCGCCGTTGGTGGCGAAGGCGATGCGGCCGTCGGGGTCGTTCCAGGTGGATGGCTGCGACCCGCCGTTGCACTCGGTCCCGGGGAAGCCGTGCTGGTTGCTGAACGCCAGGGGATGGAGCCGATCGATCTCTCCGGCGAGATAGCGGTCGATGTCGGCCTTGGCGACGCCGAAGATGCCCTGGTTGCACGGCATCCAGATCCGGCCGAGCGTGTCCTCGGTCACGGCGTACACCGTGTTCTCAAGCATGCCGTCGTCGACATCGAGGACGTCGATGCGATCATCGGTCATGCGGACCAGGCCGCTGCCGTAGGTTCCGAGCCAGGCCACGCTGTCGTCGTCGGCGTCGATATGGACGTTCATGGCATAGAAGTCGTCCAGCGGTTGGCCGATCTGTTCGAAATGATCGTCCTGCCAGCGGGCGACGCCGGATTCGGTGGCGAGCCAGATCCGTCCCTGCGCGTCTTCCTCGATCCAGCGGATGATGTTGGACGGGAGGCCGTCGTCGAGGTCGAACACGGAGACGTTCCCGTCGATGATCCGGTTGACGCCGCCGCCCTTGGTTCCGACCCAGAGCGCGCCGCGACTGTCGACGAGGATCGCGCGAATGGCCAGATGGGAAAGCCCCTCGAGGTTGTTCACCGAGCGGAACCTGCCGTCGACGAGATGTCCAAGTCCGCGGTCGGTCCCCACCCACATCGAGCCGTCGGTGTCCTCGCACATCGCGTGCACGGTCGTTCCGGGGAGGCCGTCGGCGGTGGTCCAGTGCTGCTGGACGCCGTCGTGGATGCGCGCCAGCCCTGCAGCATCCATGCCGGCCCAGAGTGCGCCGTCGCGGCTCCGGTAGACCGACCGGATATGATTGCTCGGAAGGCCGGACGTTTCATTGAGTGCGAAGAACGCGGTGTCGCGCAGACGGCTGAGACCCTGAATTCAACTGATAAGTGCAACTCGTCCGAGCTTGGCTGAAGGAGGCCAGCTGGTATAGTCCAGCGCATC
>CAZJMO010000070.1:6904-11566 GCA_964547085.1 uncultured Fibrobacteraceae bacterium
CTTGCCGAAGCTTTCGAGGCGACCGTTCATCAGGCGCAGCAGACCGCCGTTGTACGAACAGACCCAAAGAGTGCCCTCGCTGTCCCGGTCGATGGTCTTGACGAAGTCCCAGTTGTTTTCCGGCGGGGCCGGGTAGCAGGTGAACGTGCCCTCGCGCCAGGCCAGCAGGTTCTGCCCGGAGACCGTCCAGAGAGTGCCGTCGGCGTCGATGTGCAGGGCCCAGACCGACTGCGCGTAGTCGTCGCCGGGCAGCTGGACGTTGGCCCAGCGACTGTCGCGGCAATACGCCAGTCCGTGCTGCGTGCCGACCCAGATGGTGCCGTCCGGCGCCTCGCGCACGGCGAGAATTCCGGCGTCGACATGTTCGGCAGGCATGGGCAAGTGGTCGAATTGGCCGTCTTTCCAGCGGTAGAGTCCACGGTCGAGGGTACCGATCCAGAGCGTTTGCGACGGGCCCACGTGCAGGTCCAGAACGTTCAAGACCTCGGTCAGTCCCGCATCCTCGAATTCGCCGTCGCGATACCGCAGCAGGCCGCCTTTGTAGGTGGCGATCCAGAGACTGCCGTCTTCGGTCTCGGCCAGACTGCGGACGTCGTTATGTCCGAAGGCCGGCGTGTTGATGACGTCGAAGACCGTGAAACAGACGCCGTCGAAACGCGCCAGGCCCTCCTGGGTGCCGATCCAGAGGTAGCGATCGCGGGATTGCAGGATTGTCTGGATCGTGTTCTGGGGCAGGCCGTTCTCCGAGGTCCACGAATCGACCCCGTACTGCAGAAGGTCCTGGGCGGGGTCCAGGGCCATCGCCGGTGCGACCAGAAGGACAAGGAGTACCAGGGTCGGCGCGAGGCGCCGGATCATCGGTAGCATTGGACACGACCTTGGGAACGGAGTTTTCATCCGTTGCTCAGGTCATGAATCGGCAGGTTCCCGAGTTCCTTGATCAGACTCTTTCGCTGAAAGACGCGATCAAGTGTTCTGCTCGACCAGCGCCGGCAATTCCAGGCTTTCCCTGATCGCCGACTGTACCACCTCCACCGTCTGCGTCCCGTCCACGGTGACCACCAGTTCCTTCTTCGCGAACAGCGCGAGCACCGGCTTGGTCTGGGCGTGGAAGTCCGACAATCGAGAGCGTACCGCCGCCTCGTTGTCGTCGGGGCGGGCGATCAGCTCGCCGCCGCAGACGTCACAGCGGTCGGGCACGGCCGGGCGATGGTGGATCAGGTTGTAGTCGAGGCCGCACTTGTCGCACAGTCGGCGCGAGAGCACGCGGTGCATGACGATGTCGTCGGGCACCTCGATGTTGATCACCGCGTCGATGTCGAAGCTCTCGAGGAAGAACTGGGCCTGTGTGCGGTTGCGGGGGAAGCCGTCGAGGATGAAGCCGTAGTTCCAGTCGTGCTCGGCGAGGCGGGCGTTGAGGATGTCGGCGACGATGTCGTCGGAGACGAGCTTGCCGGCGTCCACGATGCGACGGATGCGAGCCGCGAGCTTGGTGTGGTTCTGGATGTTCCAGCGGAAGATGTCGCCGACCGAGATGTGGACCAGATCGAGATCCTTGGCCAGCAACTTGGCCTGCGTGCCTTTACCACATCCCTGAATGCCCATGATCACGTACTTGTGCATGGAAATCCTCGCTCGTGCGCGACGGCGATGCCGTCAATGGTTGCCGCTGTAGCAGATGATCTGCTGGTCCTTGCCGAACCCCGTGATGGTATACCCGACGGCGGATCCGCCGTCCATGTACACCTGGATGCCGATCTGGCCCGGGGTCGTCGCCTCCGCGCCGAATTGCGGTTCCGTGACCTCGTCGGTGAACGGATTTCGCAACAGTAAGCCCCGCGGCAGTTGCGGAGTCAGATCTCCGGCCTGGTCGGAGTACTGGCCTGAATGATCGATCGCGTAGGTCTCGGCGGCAAGCTGTACGGTATGCGCCGAGCTCATCACGTCGGCTTCCTTGGAGTAGGCGACCATGTTCATGTAGTTCGGGATTCCCAGCGCAGCCAGAATGCCGATGATCACGATCACCACCATGAGTTCGATCAGCGTGAATCCGACGCGTTCCGGCATGGGCGGCCTGCCTTTCAGAGGACTGGGAGTTCAGTATTACGAGAATCATATCGGACCGATCGGCAAGAGATTGAGTGGAATGATTCACGTTTTCCGCTTCCGAATCGACACCTCGTTCTGCTCCCGGGGTTGGCTTCGAGGGCCGTTGAGGTTATCATCGTAACGAGACGCCGCCGCATCCGGTCCCGCGTCATGCCTTCCCGCACTCTCGCTGCAGCGACTCCAACCCGAACGGACCGTCATGCCCGACACCATCATCGGCGTTCTCGATACGCTTCAGCGCGGCGGGGGATTCCTCCGCGATCCCGCCCGCTCCCTGCGCCAGTCCGAGGACGATCCCTTCGTATCCCAGAAGTTGATCCAGGCGCACGGCCTGGTCCGCGGCGCCACGATCAGCGGCACGGTCGGCAAGGGCCGGAAGGGGCCGCAGCTCACGGAGGTCGTTACGGTCTGCGGGCTGTCTCCGGACGCCTTCCGCGCCAGGACGCCGCTGAAGGATCTCGTGGTCGTCAATCCCGAACCGCGATTCCGGCTCGGAGCGGACGGGCACCCGTCGATGCGGATCGTCGACCTGATGGCGCCGATCGCGCGCGGCACCCGCGGGCTGATCGTGTCGCCGCCCAAGGCCGGCAAGACGCAGCTTCTGGAGGATCTGGCGCGCGCCATCCACGCCGACGCCCCCGAGGTCCGGATCATCGTCCTGCTGGTCGATGAGCGGCCGGAGGAAGTCACGCACTTCCGGCGCCGCGTGCCGGCCGAGGTCCTGGCCAGCAGCAGCGACCAGGGCGCCGACCAGCACGTCTACATCTCGGAGATGTGTCTGGATATCGTGCGGTGCGAGCTGGAGTGCGGGCGCGACGTGGTCGTGCTCGTGGACAGCATCACGCGCATGGGCCGCGCCTTCAACCAGCACGGCACGGGCTCGCGCCGGACGCTCAGCGGCGGCCTGGATTCACGTGCGCTCGAGACGCCGCGCAAGTTCTTCGGGATGGCCCGCAACATCGAGGGCGGCGGCTCGGCGACGGTGATCGCGACCGCGCTGGTGGAGACCGGCTCGCGCATGGACGACCTCATCTTCGAGGAGTTCAAGGGGACCGGCAACATGGAGCTGGTGCTGGACCGCAAGCTGGCCGAGCAACGCGTCTTCCCGGCCGTGGACCTGCGCAAGAGCGGCACCCGTCGGGACGAGCTCCTCTACACCGAGACCGAGCTGCAGGCGATCAACCTTCTGCGTCGCCGCGCGTTGTCCGTCGACCCGCTTCCGGCCATGGAGGGCATGCTCAAGCTGCTGGCGAAATGGCCGACCAACGACGAGATCCTCAAGGGCATCACCGCGTCGTGAATCGACGCCGTCATCGGAGGTGATCACATGGACGAACGCCGCCGCCACGAACGATTCGGGGGAGTCTTCCCGGCCGAGGTGCGCGACCGCGGGAACGGCCACGTCGTCGGGCTGGTGTCCGACATATCCTCCGGCGGCATGATGCTGCGCACCGAGACGCCGCTGGATCCGGGCCGTACGATCGAGCTGGCGGTCGAGCTTCCGGCGCGGGCTCCGGAACCGGGTCCCGTGGACGTGGATGTCCGCGTGCGATGGTGCGAACCCGATCTCGAACCCGGCGTTCACGTGGTCGGCCTGGCATTCACCGGCCAGACGCCGCCGACGGATCCCCGGGTCCAGGGCCTGGTCCGCGTCCTAAAGAGCGTGTCCTGATGCGGCGGCGCCTGCCGCTCCTGCTCGTCCTGTCGGTCGTTCTCCTGGCGGGAGCCGTCCACGCCGATCCGCTCGCCGACTTCGACGCGCGTTTCCGCGACGAGACCCTCCGTATCGACTACCACCACGCCGGCGATGCCGACGCCGAGGAGATCTCGCTCGACCAGGTCTATCGCCAGGGCGCCTGGGCCGGCAGCCGCACCCGCCTGGTCGACGACCTCGACCTGGGCCGCTACTACGCCTATCTCCACGACGCGGCGACGGGCGAGCTGCTCTACTCGACCGGCTTCGACAGCTACTTCGGCGAGTACCGGACCACCGGCCCGGCGGCCGACGGCGTGTGGCGGACATACCATGAGTCGGTCCTGGCGCCGTGCCCCCGCGCGGCCTGCGAGTTCTCCCTGGCCGTCCGTCAGCCCGACCTCACCCTGCGCGAGATCTACCGCGTGACCATCGATCCGGACGCCTTCACCGTTCGCCGCGAACCGCTGCCCGGCGGCGTCCACGTGGTCGTCGGCCATCTCGGCGGCGACCCGCACGGCGCGGTCGACGTGGCGATTCTGGGCGAAGGCTACACCCGCGATCAGGTCGCCAAGTTCGAGGCCGACGTGCGACGTTTCACCGCCGTCATGCTCGCCCAGGAGCCGTATGCCTCGATGCCCGACCGTTTCAACATCCGCGGCGTGCTCGCGGTGAGCCAGGATCCCGGTTGCGACGAACCGAGCCGCGGCGTCTTCGCCCGCACCCCGCTCGGCTGCACCTTCGATTCGCTCGGCTCGGAGCGCTATCTCCTGACCGAGGACAACCGCGCCCTGCGCGACATCGCCGCACACGTCCCCTACGACGCGCTCTACATCATGGTCAACCACGAGCGCTACGGC
>CAZJMO010000071.1:0-11460 GCA_964547085.1 uncultured Fibrobacteraceae bacterium
TCTGGAGAAGGCGGTCGTGGCCTACAAACGCGCCTACGACATCGCGCCGGAGACTCCCGGCCTGCGTCTCAAGGTCGGCAATCTCTTCATGAAGCTGGGACGCGGATCCGAGGGGCGGCCCTACCTCGTGGAGGCGATCAAGGCGCCCGGGACGCCCACGGAAGTGGTCTACAACTACGCCGTGAGCCTCATGCGCGAGAAGAAGTTCTCCGCGGCGACCGCGCCCCTGAAGCGCGTCACGCAGGAGGCGCCCGAGTTCGCCGGAGGTTGGCAGGCGCTGGCGCAGTGCTACCGCGCGCGCAAGCAGTACAGCTCGGCCGTCGATGCCTATCGGCGCGCCCTCGAACTGCAGCCCAGCCCCAAGACGGCGTACAACCTGGGCGTGACCGCGGGCCGCGGCAAGATGTGGGACCAGGCGATCGCGGCCTACGACCAGGCGCTGACCCTGGATCCCGGCTACGACGAGGCGGCCTACAACCGCGCCGTGGCGCTGATGAGCGCCGGTCGTCTGGCCGAGGCCGACACCGCGTTCGCCACCTATCGAGAGCGCGACCCCGAGCACTACCGCGCCAACCTCAACCACGGCGTGACGCTCTACAAGCTGCAACGCTACGACGACGCGATCGAGGTCTACAACATCACGCTGGAGCTCAAGGAAACCGCCGAGGCATGGGACAACATGGGCCTCTGCTATCAAGCCCAGGGCAACAAGACGAAGGCGCAGAAATGCTTCAAGGAAGCCAAGAAACTCCGGGGCGGATCGTGAGAATCCCGTTGCTGCTGGCGACCGCGATGATCGTGACGGCCGCGGCGGTCGGGGCGGCCGACTTGCCGCAGCACCCGGCACAGCTGGACCGGCTCTCGCGGTCGAGCACCTTCCCGCGCTTCACGCCCGAAGAGCTGGCGTCGGCCGGCTATCCCGACCACATGCACGTCTACCGCTATCCCGGTTACGTGCCCTTCGAGGACGCCGCCGGCGAGACCTACGGTCCGCTCAGCCTGGTCCGTGGGACCAGGGTGTTGCCGCGCGACGACCTCGAGATCGAGGCGGACCGGATCCGCTACCGGGGATTCGACGTGCGCTTCAACGCCGGCTACGAGGCCTACGCGATACTGCCGTTCGTGGAGATGCTCGACTGGGCCCGTCGCGACCTCGCGCTCGTCCTGGACCACGACCGCGCCGACACCCTGCGCGTCGTCAATCCGGACAATCTCGACATGTACCGCGACCTGACCGGCTACGCCTTCCACCGTCTCTACCGCCTTACCGACGGGGCGGCCACCGTCGAGTCCGGCCCCGTGCTCATCAAGCGCGATCTGGCGGCGCACGCGGCGCATCATCTGGTGGCGACCTGGTTGCTGGACGACCTCGCCGGCGGCCGGGCCTTGCCCGCGTGGCTGGTCCAGGGCCTGGCCTCGTATCTGGCCGAGGACGGTCCGCACCATCTGAACTATCTGGCGATGTACCGCAGCCGGCAGTCGGTGATCATGGACGGCGCCACGGCCGATGCGGTCCTCGCCGGCGACCCCGACCCCGACGACGAGGTCGACAAGATCCGCTACCGCATGGCGAGCTACGCGTCCTTCCTGATGGCCTGGGAACTGGTCGAGAACCGCGGTGGCCTGGGGCCGGTGTGTGAGCTCTTCGCTCGTGTCGGCGCGGGGGAGGACGTCGATGTCGTCTGCACCGATCTCTACGACATGGACCTTGCCCATCTCGCCGCCGATCTGGATCCGACGCGGCGCCCGGAGCCGGTGGGTGACGCGGTTCAGCCCCGCGTGACGCATCTGCCGCCGACGCCCTGACCGCACGGCTCTTGCCGCCGTCGCGGCGGTGTACTATAAACAGGGCGCCCCCGGCGATCTTCGGGGGCGCCCTGTCCATTGAGCCCGCGTGTCCGGCGGCCCGCGCCGCCCCGTCGAGAGGTTCCCAGGTCCATGAGCGAGAATCAGGTCCGCGTCCGTTTCGCCCCCAGTCCGACCGGTTATCTGCACGTCGGCGGGGCCCGCACCGCGCTTTTCGACAGGCTCTATGCCCGAAGCCAGAACGGCGTCTTCGTGCTGCGCATCGAGGACACCGACCAGCAGCGCAGCACCGAGGAATCGGTGGGCGCGATCCTGCGCGGCATGGAATGGCTGGGGTTGGACTGGGATGAGGGGCCGGGCAAGCCCGGCGACTGCGGGCCGTACGCGCAGAGCGAGCGGCTCGACATCTACCGCGCGTCGCTCGAGGAACTGAAGGCCCAGGGTCAGGTCTACCGCTGCTTCTGCACCGAAGAGGAACTCGCCCAGCGCGCCGAGCAGATCAAGGCCTCCGGCGGCCACTGGGAGGGCTACGACGGCCACTGCCGCGACCTGACGCCCGAACAGGTCGCCGCCTACGAGTCCGAGGGCCGCACCGCCGCCTGGCGTCTGCGCACCCCGACCGAGGGCTCGACCTTCTGGTACGACATCGTCGTCGGCAAGCGCGAGTTCCAGAACGAGGTCCTCAGCGACCGCGTGGTCTTCAAGGCCGACGGGTTTCCCACGTACAACTTCGCGGTCGTGGTCGACGACCACACCATGGGCATGACCCACGTCCTGCGCGGCGACGACCACGTCAGCAACACGCCTTTCCAGCTCCTGATCTACCAGGCCCTCGGCTGGAAACCGCCCAAGTTCGGCCACATGCCGATGATCCTCGGCGCGGACCGCAAGCGCCTCAGCAAGCGCCACGGCGCGGTCTCGGTGGAGGAGTTCAAGAATCAGGGCATCATCCCGGACGCCATGGTCAACTACCTGGCGCTGCTGGGCTGGTCGATCGGCGCGAGCGGCGACGATGTCATGACCGTCGCGGCGCTCATCAAGAAGTTCTCGCTCAAGAAGGTCAACTCGAGTCCCGCTGCGTTCGACTACGACAAGCTCGAGCACGTCAACAGCCAGCACCTCAAGCGCATGGACGCAGGTCAGCGCCGCGCCATCACGATGCCCGTGCTCGACGAGCGCGGCTGGGTCTTCGACCCCGCGTGGAACGTGCCGGGCGCCGCCGATCAGGAGAGTTACGTCGACCGCCTGCTCGCCCTGCTCGGCGGCCGCTTCTCGAGCCTGCGGACGCTGCCCGAGCAACTCGGTTTCTTCTTCACCGAAGACTTCGCCGTGGACCAGGACGCCTGGGCCGAATACGTGACGAGCGACCTTGGTCGCGAGCGCCTGACCGCGCTTACCGACGCGTTGGACGCGGACGTGCCGGCCGACGCGCCGGCGCCTGCGGCAGCCTACGAGGAAGCGGTACGGAAGCTGGCCGAGCGGCTGGAACTCAAGGCCGGCGATCTGATCCATCCGGCGCGCGTGGCGCTGTCGGGCCAGGGTCGGTCGGCCGGGATCTTCGACGTGATGGAGGCGTTGGGCCGACCGCGGGTGATCGCGCGGTTGCGCCGGGCCGTCGGCTGAGCCGGAGTCGGACAACCTGACGCGAGAGGACACTCGTGAGGCGTTTCTGGGGTATTCTCGGACGCTATGCGCTGGTCTGGCTGGTCTACCTGCTGGCCCTGCTGCTGGCGACGAGTGTTTTCCCCGGCGTCTATTTCGACACGACCTCGCCGCGTTGGTGGGTCGTCGCCGTCACCGTGCCGGTCGAATTCGCGTTGTTGATGATCCTGCTGCGGCCGCTCCTGCTGTTCCTGACCCTGCCGCTGAACGCCCTGACGCTGGGGCTGCCCACCCTGCTGTTCAACGCGCTGATCTTCAAGTGGACCGCGGCGATGAACTCGAGCCTGGTCGTGACCAGCTATGCCGACGCCCTGCTCGGCGTCCTGGTGATGACCGCGATCGCCACCGGCATCAGCGGCTGGCTCGGCCTGGACGAGGCGTACCCGCTGTTGCAGGACACGCTCTACCGGATCGGGCGTCGCTGGGGGCCGCGCCGTCCGGTCGGGGCGCAGCACGGCCTGCTCATCCTGCAGATCGACGGCCTCTCGGTGCGGTCGCTCATCAAGGCGATCCGGCGCGGTCGCGTCCCGACCCTGTCGGCTCTTCTGGCCGGCGACACGCATCGCCTGCAGCGGTGGCACTGCGGGCTGCCGTCCAACACCCCGGCGGTGCAGGCGGGCATGCTCTACGGCAGTCGCGAGGACGTGCCGGGCTACCGCTGGTTCGACCGCGACGAACAGAGCTTCAAGGTGGTCAGCAGTCCGGCGACCGCGCGCGAACTGGAGGAACGGGTGACGTCCCCGACGCGACCGCCGCTCCTGGTGGGCGGCTCGTGCGTCAGTTCGCTCCTCTCCGGCGGCGCCGACAAGCGGCTGCTCACCGTCAGCGCGCTCAGCGACTTGCGGAGTCCGCGGCGGGACGAGCAGGCCGACCTGAACCTGTTCTACGTCAGCCCCAACGCCTACACCAAGGCGGTCATGGCCGGTGTCTGGGATTATCTTGCGGGCCTCAGCATGGGCCTCTTCGGCCTCCTGAGAAAGAACCGGCCGCGGCTGCGGAAGCACCTCGTCAAGATCGCGCAGGGCGCGGTCTCGAACTCGGTGATGCGGCAGGCGAGTTTCTTCTGGCTGCGGCAGGACATGGTGCGAGGCGTGCCCGTGATATACAGCAATTTCGTCGGCTACGACGATGTCGCGCACTACACGGGTCCCGACGACCACGAAGCGATGGTGGTCCTGGCCGCCTTCGACCGCGGCTTGCGCAAGTTGCGGCGTTACGCGCGGCGCCATGCGGCGGTCGACTACGAGGTGGTGGTTCTCAGCGACCACGGCCAGACCGCGTCCGTGCCGTTCCGTCTGCTCTACGGCCGTTCGCTCGGCCAGGTGGTGGCCGACTTCGCCGGGCAGGTCGTGGATCAGGGCGCCTCGGCGGGCGACGCCGCGTACCTCGACGTCCTCCTGCGGGAGATGGCGCTCGGGCGGATCCGTCACGGCTGGGCCGTCCGCCGCGGCGAGCGCACCCTGACGCGCATCCGAGACCGGCGCGGCAGCGGCGCCGACCAGGAGGTCCACGCGCACCGCTCGCTGCCCAGCGGCGAGCGGGACGGTGCGGCGGAAATCGCACCGGAGATCGCGGTCTGCGTCTCGGGTTGCCTCGCGCACCTGTACCTCAAGGGCTGTCCGCACCGACTCTCGCTCGAGGCGGTCCGGCAGGGCCTGCCGGGACTGGTGGAGTCGCTGACGGCGCACCCGGGCATCGGTCTTGTGGCCGCGGTTCTCGAGAACGGCGAGGCCGTGGCGTTCGGCCGCGACGGGCTGCGGAATCTGGCGACCGGCGAGGTCGTGGGCCACGACCCACTGGTCGGGTACGGCGACGCCGAGGTCTGGTCCAGGGAACTCGCGCAACTGGTTCGCGGCGCGTCGAGCGGTGACCTCGTGCTCAACGGGACCTGGCTGGCGGATCGGCGACGGGTGGTCGTGTTCGAGGAGCAGACCAGCAGCCACGGAGGCATCGGCGGGCCGCAGACCGAACCATTCATCATGTTGCCCCGGGCATGGCGAACCAGGGGCGTCGACCTCTCCAGCCCGGAGGCACTCTACACCCATCTGGCTGCGCAACTTGAGGCTTTCCGGCCGGTAGAAAAATCCCATTAAGAACTTGCAAGCGCCAGAGTACATTTATATATTCGGCGCCACGATTGCCCGGTCGTTCAATGGTAGGACAGCTGACTCTGGCTCAGTCGATGGGGGTTCGAATCCTCCCCGGGCAACCAAGCGAATCGTGGCCCGTTCGTCTAGTGGCCTAGGACGCTGGCCTCTCACGCCGGTAACACGGGTTCGAGTCCCGTACGGGCTACCACTCGAAAGAGGCTTCCCAGCGATGGGAAGCCTCTTTTCGTTCCGTTCGGATCATGGATTTTCGGGAGGATCGCGGTGACCAGGCCGGCGCGTGTGGCATTGCTGTTCGTCGACGGATTCGGCTGGGGAAAAGCCGACCCCGCCGTCAATCCAGGCTGGAGCTACGGCGGTACGCTGTTGCGGTTGCCGGATCCGGCGTCATGGGACGGTTGTCCGATCCGGTTGGAGAACAGCGGTTGGGCCGCTCCGGTCGATGCCTGCCTCGGCGTTGCGGGGTTGCCGCAGAGCGCCACGGGCCAGACCGCGCTCCTGAGCGGCGGCAACGGAGCGGTCGTGCAGCGACGCAAACTGTCGGGTTTCCCGGGGCCGACGCTCCGGTCGATCCTCCTGGAGCACTCGGTGCTCAAGCAACTGCGAGAGGCCGGGCGCCGGCCGGTGTTCTTCAACACCTTCCGCTCGCCGTTCTTCGATTGGCCGCGGGAGCGTCAGCTGCGCATGTCGGCCACCACGGTCGCCAATCTGGCCGCGGACCTGCCGTTCTTCGACGTTCCGGACATGGCCGCCGGCCGTTCGCTCTACCAGGACTTCACGGGTCGGGAGTTGCAGGAACTGGGGTTCGACGCTCCGAGCCTGACGCCCGCCGAGGCCGGGCGGATCCTTGCCCGCAACCTGCCCGAATACGACTTCCTGCTATACGAATACTTCCTCACCGACAAGGCGGGGCATGCCGCCGACCGCGCCCGCGCCGAGGCTGAATTCGCCCGGCTGGATGCCTTCCTCGCGGCGATTCTCGCCGATCTTCCGGATGACACGCTGCTCTTGTGGTGTTCCGACCACGGCAACATCGAGGACCTCACGGTACGCACGCACACGCGCAATCCGGTGCCGCTGATGGCGTGGGGACCGGGCGCCGAGGACGTGGTCGCGGGGGCCGGGAGCATCGTCGATGTCACGCCGGCCATCCTGTCGTTCCTGCGGTGATGGTCGCCGTGTGGCGGCCGCGCTAGAGCTGTCCCTCGACGTAGAAGACCTCGAAGACCTTTTCGTGGAAGATCGGGCCGTGTCCGAAGTAGCCGTCCTCGCCGAAGAGCTCGCCGTGGTCGCTCATGATCATGAAGTGCGTGTTCGCGGGACACCGCTCGAAGAACCGGCCCAGGACCGCGTCGAGGTGCTCCACGCAGGCGACCTGCTTGTCGTAGAAGGCGTGGAACTGCTCGGGCGTGAAGAACTCGTCCTCGCGCCGTCCCTCGAGGAATTCGCTGGGATTCTCGAGGAACTTGTCGAGCGACTTGAAGACGCCGTGCACGCCGGAGAGATGGGGCAGATCGCCCGCGGTCTCGCCCGGCAAGAGGTACGGGTAGTGCGTCTCGCCGGTGTTGATGAAGAAGAAATCCGGCTGGTCCGGGTGGAACTCGATGCGGTCGAAAATGGCCTGCAGGTCGTTGTGCGACGGCGCCAGTTCGTAGCGGTCGAAGTGGGCGGACATGCTGGTCATCGGATTCAGGACCGGGAGCGACACCCAGCCCTCGCACCAGTAGCCCTGGGCTTTCAGGAATGCGGGCAAGCTCAGCTCGGGCACGAACTTCTTGAATTCCACGCCGGCGATGTTGAGGCGCTGCGACCAGGCCACGAATTCCTCGCGGTAGACGTTGGACGCGAAGACTCCCTTGGGGCTCTGGTGCGGGACCATGCCCATGAGGAAGGTGTAGTGGCTGGGGCTCGTCCAGCTGGCGTAGCTGTAGCGCATCTCCGCTGCGCCGATCCGGTCGAGGTTGGGCGTTCGGGCCGCCTTGAATGCGTCCCACCGACAGCTGTCGAACACGATGAATACGACGTTGTTCGGCTTGTCGTTCTTGCCGCCGAGCGTCTTGCGGAAACCGTCCAGGATACCGCCCATGCTTGCCACTCCTGTTTCTGGGCCGCCAAATGGGATATGACGTTCACAATCTGACCCGATATCGCGAAAAACGCAAGACGCCGGCGCCTGGGGGAAAGGCGCCGGCGGTCGGGGTCGCGTGTCTGTTCGGGATCAGAGGGCCTTGTCGAGAGCCGCCGCGAGGTCCGCCTTCTGCTGCATGCCGACGAAGCTCTGGACCATCTCGCCGGCCTTGAAGATCATCACGGTGGGGATGCCGCGGATGCCGAAGCGGCTGGCCAGTTCCTGGTTGTCGTCCACGTTGACCTTGCCGACGGTCGCCTTGCCGTCGTACTCGCCGGCCAGTTCCTCGACCAGCGGTCCGATCGTCTTGCAGGGACCGCACCACGGGGCCCAGAAGTCCACCAACACCGGCTGGCTGTTTTTGAGGACATCGGTCTCGAAATTCTTGCCGTCGAAGTGCTTCAGCGGGCTCATATCGACCATCCTTGGGAGAGTGTTACCGGATCATGTTGTTGCAGGAGGTGCCTGCTTCGATTGTTCGTCGATCAACAATGCATGGTGTGTGCCAAGACTTGTCGAAATCGGGGCGAAATTATGCGGTTACGTAACGTGTTGCGGTATAACAATTAAAATCGGCAGACAGTCGGATGGGAGGATTGAGATGCCGTTTGGGACTTGACGCTTCCGTTGAATGCAACGATAGTGTTGCAACGAAAGTGTTGCACGCAACTGCCGCGGGCCGCGGCGCATCAGGTTGGAAACGATGAGCGAACGCGCCCCCGAATATGCAAGCCTGCTGTCGGACCTCGACCTGGGCGGGTTCCGGGCCGTCGCGGCGATTCTCCGCGAGGGCGTCATCCTGCTGGATGCGGACCTGCGCATCCGGGATCTCAATCCGGCCGCCGAACGCATTCTCGGCCGTCCCGCCCACGAACTCGTCGGACATCCGGCGTGCCGGCTGTTCGGCGAGCGCGATTGTCCCCGCGACACGTTCGAGGCCAGCATGCGCAGCCGCCGGCCGATCCTCGACTTCCAGACCACCGTGCGCCTGCCGGGCGATCGGCTGGGACACGTCCTGTTGCGGACCACGCCGCTCGAACGGCGCGGCGGCGGCCCCGACGGCGTGGTCCTCATCCTCGGCGACGTGACCGAGGAGATCCGCCTGCGCAAGCAGGCCCAGCTGCGCGATCGGCTGGGCGGATTGGTGGGTCACGACCGACGCATGCGGCAGCTCTACGACCTCATCGACCGCGTGGCGCCGAGCGACGCCACCGTGCTCATCCGCGGCGAGAGCGGCACCGGCAAGGAACTGGTGGCGCGGGCGGTGCACCAGGGAAGCCGCCGCGCCGCCGGACCGTTCGTGTCGGTCAACTGCTCGGCGCTCGCCGAGACGTTGCTCGAGAGCGAACTCTTCGGTCACGTGAAGGGCGCCTACACCGGGGCGCTCGCCGACCGCCGCGGTCGTTTCGAGGACGCCGAGGGCGGGACGATCTTCCTCGACGAGATCGGCGACGTGAGTCCGGCGGTGCAGGTCAAGCTGTTGCGGGTGCTCCAGGAAAGGGTCGTCCAGCGAGTGGGCGACAGCCGGCCGGTGCCGGTGGACGTCCGCGTGGTCTCGGCCACCAACCGCGACCTCGAGACGCTCCTGGCGTCGGGCCGGATCCGCGAGGATTTCTACTACCGGATCAAGGTGGTCCGTCTCGACATCCCGCCGCTACGCGAGCGGAGCGAGGACATCCCGTTGCTGGCGGAGTACCTGCTGGCGCGACACGGCGGGGAGCAGGCCGTGGTGACGCCGGACGCGCTGCAGCGGTTGATGCAGTATTCCTGGCCGGGCAATGTTCGGGAGCTGGAGAACGCGCTCGAACACGCGCTGGTGCTGAGCCGTGACCGGAGCATCCGCGCGGAGAACCTGCCGCCGGAGGTGGGCGTCGGCACGGCCACGACGCCCGGGATGCGGGAGGTCGAGCGCGGCAGCGAACGCGAGTGCGCCCTGATCAGCGATGCGCTCGGCGCGGCCGGCTGAAACCGGACCCGCGCCGCGCGCGCGCTGGGCATCGACCGCACCACGCTGTGGCGCAAGATCAAGGACCACGGCTTGACGCCGGAATCCTAGGCGCCCGTGTTGACGATCGGCTGAGCCGCGTGCTCGCTGCACAAGACCACCAGCAGATTGCTCACCAGTTGCGCCTTGTGGTCGGCTGGCAGGTCGACGATCTGCTTCGCGCTCAGCTCGGTCAGCGCCATCTCGACCATGCCGACCGCGCCGTCGACGATCTTGCGCCGCGCCGCCACCACGGCGCTGGCCTGCTGGCGCTGGAGCATGGCGTGGGCGATCTCGGGCGCGTACGCCAGGTGGCTCAGCCGGGCCTCGACGACCTCGACGCCGGCGCGGCCGAGCCGTTCCTGCAACTCGCGCTGCAGGTCCTCGCTGACCTGCTCGGTGGCGCCGCGCAGGGTGACCTCGTCCTCGTGGCCGTCGTAGGCGTAGCGGCTGGCCAGGTGACGCACCGCCGACTCGCTCTGCGTGGTCACGTACTCCTCGTAGTCGTCGACGTCGAACAGGGCCTGCGCCGTGTTGGCGATCCGCCACACCACGACCGCGGCGATCTCGACAGGGTTGCCCGACTTGTCGTTCACCTTCAGGCGGTCGCCGTTGAGGTTGCGCGCCTTCAACGAGAGCTTGCGCTTGGTGAAGAAAGGGTTGGCCCAGCGGAAGCCGTTCGTTTTGCACGTGCCCTTGTACTCGCCGAAGAGCAGGATGACCGCGGCCTCGTTCGGGTTGACGATGAAGAAGCCGCAACTGGCGAAGAAGTTGGCGATCAGGCCGACGATCGAGCCCAGGACCAGCGCCAGGTTGTGCGCGCGAATCCCCATGATGAACAGCACGACCACGGCGGCGTAGACCACCAGATTGATGAACAACCCGCCCCAGCCGGATTGGGCCGTCAGATTCTTTTCCTGGTGCATGAAAGCCTCCTCGATTGCCGCGGATTTCAGGTTCGGCGGAGCCGGCGGCTCCCGAACGGGTGACATGCCGACGGTACACCGGCGCCGACATTCTTGTTCACGGGCGACCGTCGGGCAAGAAAAAGCGCCCGACCGCGAGGTCGGGCGCCCGGGGCGCCGGGAATCGGAGATACGGCTACTTGTCGTCGCCGGTCTTCTGCTCGGCCTGCTGCTGCTTGAATTTGGCGGGGTCGCACTTGGAGGGGTCGCAGGCGGCGGGGTTGCAACTGGTCTTCTCGGCGGCAGCCTTCTTCTCGGCCTCGATCTTCTCGGCCTCGACCGTCTTGGCCGGTGCGCATTTGGCCGGCGCGCATTTGGTGGGATCACATTTCGCGGGCGCGGCCTTGGCGGGCGCGGCCTCGGCCTTGGTTTCCAGGCCGCTGCACTTGGCGGGATCGCACTTGGAGGGCTGGCACTCCTCGGTCTTCTTGGGCGCGGCGGGCTTCTTGTCGTCCGCGGCGGCGCCGACGGCGAGGAAGGCGACGAGGGCGAGGATGCACAGGGCCAGGATCGGGATGCGCTTCATGAACGGACCTCTCGGTTGGATAATCCAGGAACTCCCATCCGGGTAGTATAGGAACTGACGGGCCACGATGAAACCGGAAACTGGGGGAGTCGGTTCCGAAAAAACGACCGCGCCCCGTGGCGGGCGCGGTCGCGATGTCGAAACGCAACGGGGATCTAGGCTTCCTTCTCCCGCCACACGTCGATGATGTGCAGCATGGCCTCGGTCGCCAGCTCCATGTCCTTGGTGCAGACCCACTCGGTGTAACCGTGGAAGCTCTGCTCACCGGTGAAGATGTTGGG